>DASTNL010000226.1:0-6549 GCA_035720905.1 Microbacteriaceae bacterium | reverse complement strand
GGGCCTGTAGGCATCCATCGCACACCCGAGCGGCCATTCCGTCATCGGCTCCGTGCACACGGAGGGCGTGGCCGTCTTCTGTGACGGGGAAGCCGGGTGTGTCCGGGCCGCGCCCGGCTTGACCGTCTGGCTTCGGCCGCCGGTCGGCCGGGCGGCGGTACTCCCCCCGGACCCCCGTGTACTCCCCCGCGGCGCCGTGCTTTTCGGCCCCGCGGTCGACCCGTTCTGCCCGGTCTTCGTGCCACCTTGCGTCGCCGAAGCGTTCAGGTCGACACTGGATCCGAGATTGCTCGAAGTAACACTGTGGCACTGTCGTGGCGACGAGCCCGAACGATGAGGTGTTTCACTGCATCGGGCCGTATCGGCGTCAGCCGGCATCGCGAGCATGAACACCGCAAGGGTGGCCAATAGGAATGTGAGCGGTACTTTTTTTAGACGCGTTATTGGCAAAAGTTATCTCCCAGCCAAAGATCTTTATGCGAAAGAGAGAGTTTCCCGGAAGCTGTCTCGAAATCTGCGATAAAAGGCAGCCGGTCTTCTCGATCTGCGGAAACAATTGACTTGCCATTACTGTCAGTCATGTCTATGTCTGATACGTCTTCGCACACATAGATACTTGCCGACGAGTTTCGTGCGTCCCACTTTTGAAGGCTTACCGAATCGAAGACTGTCGTACCGGTGGCGCGGACGTTCTTCTCGGTGTAGTAAGTGAGACTGTCTGTGGAACTTACGAGCTGTTCCCCGGTGGTGACATCGCGGAGGCGTTCGAGCCCGGCACCACCGTCACGGCCGATGGCGTCTACCACCCGAAGATAGGCGGCATAGGCCTTCGTCGCCGCGGCCAGCGCTTCTTTCTCCGTGCTGAAAAGCGGCTTCTGAGAAGACGCCGGGGCTCCCGGCGAGGCCTCGCTTGTGGTCGGTGTCGTGTGTGGCGCCTCTGGGGTGGCCGTGCTGCAGGCACCGAGCGTCACGGCGAACGCGAGTGCCGCGAACGCCGCAAAGGCGCGCACGTGTGCGGGGGAAAACATTCCCACACCCTAGCCACGGCACGGCGGGCCGCCTCAGGATTATCCACACGCCGTTGTCGGCCGGGCTCGGGGCGGCGCGTCAGGCGTCGTCACCCGGCGGCAGCGGTGCTTTTCGCAGGCTGCCGAGGGCGGACGCTCGTGGCGGGAAGGTAGCGCAGCGTGCGCCGAGTGATGAGGTATACGGGAATCGAGCCGAGGGCGATGAGCACGAGCGCGTACGGCGCCGCCGCAGTGAAATCGAGCGACTGACCGTTCGTCGTGCCCCACAGGCCCGTCGCGAGCGTCTGCGTGTTGAACGGCAGCAGCATGAGCGTCGTCGTGAGTTCTTTGCTGGCGTCGAGGCCGACGAGCAGTGCGCCGGTCGCGACACCCGGCAACGCCAACGGCAGCGACACCCGGCCAAGGCGCCGCCACGCCGGGCTGCCGAGCGCGGCGGCGGCCTCGTCGTAGCGAACGAACGCGGACTCGAGGCCGACACGCTGGTTCGCGACCGCCAGCGGGAGGAACAGGATGACGTAGCCCGCGATGAGCACCGCCGGCGTCTTGTAGAGGCCTGGTGCGAGCCTCGTCGCGAGGAACACGAGTGCCAAGGCGAGGATCGCGGCGGGGATCGCATGCGCCAGCCAGACGGAACGTTCCGTCATCGTCGCCGCGGTCGACGGGCGTCGGCTGATCCACCAGCTGACGGGGAAACCGACGAGGCTCGCCAGCAGCCCGGCCGCGACCGCATAACCGATCGTGTTGGCGCCGGCAACCGCGACCTGCTGCCAACCGAGCGCGGTGGCACGGTGCGGGGTGGTGAGGCCGTGCACGGTCATGAACACCGTCGGGCCGACCGCCGCGACGGGCACCGCCAGGGCCACGGCGGCGACCGGCAGCCGGGCGCCCCGCAGCCGAACGGTCCCGGGGGGACGCGTCGCCTGGGCGCCGATGCTCGCCTCTGAGGCACGGCCGGAGACGCCGCGGCCGGCCACGAGGGCCACGAGGGCGAGAAGGGCCAGGAGCATCGAGAGGGAACGTGCCGTCTCGTAGTCTCCGTAGTCGAGCATCTGCGACATGATCTCCGTCGTCAGGGTGCGCTGTTTCAGCTGCACCATCGCGCCGTACTCGGAGAGCACGTGTAGTGCCACGATCAAGACCCCGCCGGCGATCGCCGGTCTGAGGCGTGGGAGCACGATGCGCCACAGCACGGCTGCCGGTCGGGCCCCGAGGCTGCGCGCCACCTCTTCTTGCGCCGGGTCGATGGTGCGGGCCCCGACCACACAGGCCAGGAAGACGTACGGGTAGAGGGTGAGGGAAATGACGATCGTCGCGCCGCCGAACGAGGTGAGGAGGTCGGATCGTGGGGCGACGAGGAGGCCGGCGGAGTAGACCGCGTACGCGCTGACGAAGCCCGGCACGGCCAGCGGCAAGGCGAAGAGAACCGTGAGAACCCGCCGGAACGGCAGGTCGCTGCGCACCACGAGGAGGGCGGCCCCGACGCCGAGGAGAACGGTGCAGACGCTGATCGCCGCGGTCAAGCCGACCGTGCGCGTCAGCTCCGCGAGCGTGGCGGGAAAGGCGAACAGGGCGTGCACCCGCCGCACGGAGAACCCGGCGATGAAGAGGTAGAGGAACGGCAGCAGCGAGAAAAGCCCGACGGCCATGGAGACGATCGTGACGACGGGATGGGCGCGTAACGCGTGCTGCACGGTGCTCGTCGGCCTCGGTCTCTCGTCGGTTCGGGTGCCTGTCGGCCTGGTTGTGGCGGATCAGCCGGGGTAGGTGCACACGGCCGAGTCGACCGCCAACTCCACCTTCTCGCCGACGCCGAACGGGCGGTTGCCCATCACACGCACCGACACGTGCTCCGCTATCTCGGGCACGCTCACCCGCACGACGCCGTCGTGCCCGTAGAAGGTCTGGTCGAGCACCGTACCGACGGTGCCGTGCAGCCGGGGCCCGCCAAGACTCTCTGCCAATCGGCAGACTCGGATGTTCTCGGGCCGGATCAGCACGTCGCACCGACCGCACGAGCCGTGCCATGCGGCGACCGGCAACGTGCCGAACGCGCACGACACGGTCGGGGACTGCCCCTCCGCCCGTGCGACGTCGCCCTGCACGACCACTGCCTCGCCGAGGAAGCGAGCCAAGGCCAGGTCGACCGGCTGATAGTAGGTCTCCCGCGGGCCGCCGACCTGCACGACGCGACCGTCGCGCATGACGGCCACCCGGTCGCCAAGCGCCAAGGCTTCTTCTTGGTCGTGGGTGACGAGCATGACCGTGGCGTGCAGGTCGGCCAAAAGCCCCCGCACCTCGGTGCGCAGAGACTCGCGCAGATATTCATCGAGGGCCGAGAACGGCTCATCGAAAAGAATGATGCGGGGACCGGGTGCGATCGCGCGCGCCAGGGCGACACGCTGCTGCTGGCCGCCGGAAAGCTCGTGTGGCCGCCTGGGGCCGAACCCGGCCAAGCCCACCAGTTCCAGCGTCTCGGCGACTCGGGCCTGCCTCTCTTTACGCTTGAGGTTGCCCAGGCCGAAAGCGACGTTCTGCGCAACGGAGAGGTGCGGGAAGAGCGCGCCCTCTTGTGGCACCAGCCCGATGCCGCGCTCGTGGGCCGGCACGGGGCGAGAGCCGCCCGCGACCAGCCGACCGGCCACCCGGATCGTTCCCGCGTCGGGCGCCTCGAATCCCGCGATCGCCCGTAGTAACGTCGTCTTGCCGCAGCCCGAGGGGCCCAAGACGGTCAAGAACTCGCCGTCGGCCACTTCGAGATCGACGCTGTCTAACGCCTGAATATGCTCGCCGTGTCGGCCGGCGGCGTCATACGCCTTCGACAGGGTCCGAATCTCGAGCACACCACCACCCTACCGGAAGGTAAGCCTTACCTTAAGAGTTTTCTGCGGAGGGAGTTCGTTTAAATTCCTGCCGCTGCCTGAGGCCGCGCCCGGGCTCGCCGCGCGCCGCATCCGTCGCTCCACGTCGTGCATCCCGCGTCCGCATCCTCATCACGATCACAGGGCCTGGCCGGCCGGCAGGCTCCGTGCCCCACCGTCGTCTTGTCGAAGCTTTCGTGCGGTGTTGCGGCCGGCCCCGCGGATACTCGGCATCACCAACCGCGGGCGAGCCACTGCGCGAGTTGCGGCCGCTCAGCACCGATCGTCGTCGAGCGGCCGTGCCCCGGATGCACGACCGTCTGCGGCGGGAGAGTGAAGAGCCTCGTACGGATCGAATCGACGATGACCGGGAAACTGCTGTAGCTCCAGCGCGTGGCGCCCGGGCCGCCCTCGAAGAGGGTGTCGCCCGTGAAGACGGCGCCCAGCGTGGGCGCCAAGAAGCTCACCGACCCGGGGGTGTGGCCCGGCGTGTGGAGCACGCGGATCGGGGTTTCCCGCACGGTGAAGACGGCCTCGTCGACGAGAACGCCGTCGGGTTGCCGGTCAGGGTGGCTCTCGCTCCACAGCTCGAGGTCGGCCGGGTGTAAGAAGACGGGCGCGTCGACCAGTTCGGCGAAGCGCAAGGCCGCCCCCGCGTGGTCGGCGTGGCCGTGGGTTATGAGGATGGTCGTCACGAGGCGCCCGTCCACGGCGGCCAGGGTCGCCTCCGGATCGTGCGCGGGGTCGATGACGATGACCTCGTTCGCGTCACCCACGAGCCAGACGTTGTTCTCCAACGCGACGTCGCGGCCGTCCACATGGATGACGCCGCGCGTCACGAGCCGGCCAACCCTAGCGCCTTCTGCGTCGTCGGTGTGTGTCATGGCCTCAGCCTCTCACGACCCGATCGTCGGCCGGCCGTGGCGGGCAGGCGCGTGCCTGCCTTCTCGCCTCGCGCCGTGGAACGTGCGTGGTTGACTGGGGAGCGTGCGACATGGCCCGGTGGACTTCCTTCGCGTCACCCCGATCGGCACGCGGGTCGTGGTGCGCACGCGCATCCCGGCCGGGTACACGGATGCCCTCGGGTACTTGCGGGCGCGCGACGAGACGACCTGCTTCGTCGAGACCCGGCGGAAAGGCACCGTGAGGCTGCTCTTCGCCGACGTGGTCGCGGCCAAAGAGGTGCCTCCGCCGCCTGCGCGGCGCCAGGCGATGAGGCCGCCCGCCTAACAGCCGGGCAGCCCTGCAGGTCCCGGCTGCTACGGCACGGTCTCGGGCGATTCCTCGGCGACGAGCCGGCCGAGCATCATCCCCAGGGCCAGGTCATCGATCGCGCCGAGATGGGAGAACCGAGCCGTGCCCGACTTGTCGATCAGCACCGTGGAGGGGGTGCCCTGCAGGCCGTAGCGTTGCATCGTCAACGGGAGTGGGCCCTCCCCCGGCCGGTCGAAGGCTACCGGGAACGTGTAGCCGTACTCGGCCAGGAACACCCGTAACGCGTCGGGGCCGGTCACCTCGTGATGTTCGAAGACGGTGTTCAAACCCACCACGGTCACGTCGGGAAACATGCGCTGCACCTTGCGCGCCTGCGGCAGCCCGTACGCGATGCAGCCCGGGCAGAGAATCTGGAACGCCTCGATCATGACGACGCGGCCACGCAGCGACGAGAGCGGGGTCGGCGTGCCGACCCACTCAGAGACCTCAAGTTCCGGAGCGAGCACCACCGTCGACCCAGCCATGCCTCCAGACTAGAACCGTGGGATGCGACGTGCCGCGACCGCCCGTACGGCGTGCGGATGTGGGTTCACCACTGCGGGTGGATGGCGGCGCGCAGCCTGCGGTCATAGATGTCGTGGACCTGCTCGTCGAAGCCTTGCGGCAGCGTCAGGCTGCCCGCCGCCGCGTTCTGCCGGGCTTGCTCGGGTGAGCGCGCGCCCGGTATGACGGTCGTCACCCCGTCTTGCGCGGCGACCCAGGCCAGCGCGGCCTGCGCGGGTGTCACGCCCGCGGGCGCGAGCGCCGAGAACTCCCTCGCGGCCGCCACGCCTTCCGCGAAGTCGACCCCCGAAAAGGTCTCACCGCGGTCGAACGCCTCGCCGTGCCGGTTGAACGTGCGGTGGTCGTTCTCGGCGAACGTGGTCTCTTTCGTGTATCGGCCGGAGAGCAGGCCGGAGGCCAGCGGCACCCGGGCGATGATCGCGACCCCGGCTGCACGGGCCGCAGGCAGCACGGCGTCGAGCGGCTTCAGGCGGAACGCGTTGAGAATGATCTGCACGCTCGCGACGCCGGGGCGGGCGATGGCCGTCAGCGCCTGGTCGCACGTCTCGACGCTCACGCCGTACCGTGCGATCGCGCCGCCCTCCACCAGCGCGTCGAGGGCGTCGAACACTCGGTCGCTGGCGAACACCGCCGTCGGCGGGCAATGCAGCTGCACCAGGTCGAGCCGCTCGGTGCCGAGATTCCGGCGCGAGCGATCCGTCCACGCCCGAAAATTCTCCGCCGTATAGTTTTCGGGCTGCTGTTCGGCGCGCCGGCCCATCTTCGTCGTCACCGTGACGGCGAGGTCGGGGTGCGCGCGCAAGAAACGCCCGATCAGGCTCTCGCTGCGCCCGTCGCCGTACACGTCAGCCGTGTCGAAGACCGTGACCCCCGCATCCGCCGCC
>DASTNL010000225.1:0-2704 GCA_035720905.1 Microbacteriaceae bacterium | reverse complement strand
AGCGACGCCTCGGTGTACGAGGTGGAACCGTCGATCGCATGGATCGTGCCGATCACATGCTGGTAGAGCTTCTGCAGGCTCTCGTAATTGTTGTCGGCGCTGCCGCTGCCATCCATCTGGCCGTCGGGCAGGCGCAGGAAGACGAGAGAGATCTCGGGTGCAGACCGGAGAGTCTTCAGAACGATCGGGTGCCCCGGAACACTCGCGTCGGAGGTGGACCAACGGTTCGCGACGCCGGCCATCTGCGCGTAAGCAGCCTGCACGCCCGACTCGCGTGACTGCCAGTACCACGAGGGCAGGCCGTCGTCGCCGGAGGTCACGTAAACCGTGCGCACGCACTTTCCAGCATCGATGTCGGCGCGGATCGTCGCCGACTGAAAGAGCAGGTCGTCGTCGGGGTGCGCGACGACGTCAAGCGCGGAACCCTTGGCGCAGGTGACTGCGGCGGAGGCCGTGGGCGGCGTGGCCAGCTGAACGGTGACGAGCAGCGTCGCCGCGGCCACGAGCGCCACGAAGAACGTGCGCCCCCATCGGCGACGCACCGCAGTGTAGCCGTCGGATGCCCGACCGGCCTTCGTTCGCTCCACCCGCCTACCGGCCTTCCTCGGGACACCGGTCATGGCCACACCTCGCTTCTCGTCACGAGCGATCACGCTGCATAGACACACACGAACGCCGACAGCGATAGGGGCGGTGCTGCCCCCAGCCCCTTAGCCAGAAGGACCATAAAGAGCACCACCCGCCCCATGACGACGTGTCTCTTATCTTCCACTGCCTTCGTTCACCCCGCGTTCACCTGATGTCGAGCGCGCGTCAAAAAACTGTCAACAACCAAGCCCTCTTCACATACGCACCAGGCTCTTCACAAGAACTCGATCCGCCACGTGCATTCGATAAAAGTTCCGGGAACATTGACCTAATCCTCACCAGGTCTTGTCACACGGTTACGACCAAGCGGGGGTCCGTCTCGCATACTGGGAGACGTCGTAGGAACGCAAAAGAACACAACCCGAATCCCGCAGTCAGCATGTCGGGACTCACCGCGAGGGGAGGCAGTATGCCAACGCACAACACCTTTCACCCCGCACACATACCAGCGTGTGCACGGCGAAAACGAGGTGCAGCGCACCAACTCTTCGCCGCAAGCCGCAATTCCACACTGATAAGTCTGGTGCCGGCGATTGGCTAGGCAACCAACCGCTCCGACACCAGAAAGCATGACGGCGCCGACAGACCCGAATCGGTAAGGCTATACCGCTTCGGCCGAGGCCTACACCGCTACGTCTGTCACCTCTCAAGGGCTTTGCCACACCGAGAACACTATGAGGCACGAAGACCTACAGCCTCGGCGGGCTGGCTCGTGGAGCCCAACTTTTTAGGTCGACTCCCCTATACATCGCTTCGTCGCGCTCCGCGGCGAACAGACGACCGTTCTTCCGATGTACCCGAGTTATGAGGAGCCTTCGCGTGTCCGACTCATTACACGTCTCCCGAGTATTGCAACAACAACGAGATTCCGAACAACGGAACTCTCACGAACGAAAGCACAACGAAACCGAGATTCGGCGGCTGCCCGGCACCGGCACCCCAACCGTCTCCATCGTCATTCCGGCCCGCAACGAGGCGAAGAACCTGGAACAGGTACTGCCCACACTGCCGGCCGTGCACGAGGTGATCCTGGTCGACGGCGCCTCCAGTGACGGCACGGTCGAGACAGCACAACGGGTGATGCCGAAGATTCGGGTGATCCACCAGACCCGGCGCGGCAAAGGCAACGCCCTGGCCTGCGGCTTTTCGGCCGCCACGGGCGACATCATCGTGATGTTCGACGCCGACGGTTCCGCCGACCCGGCGGAGATCGCCTCGTACGTGGCCGCGCTGACAGACGGCGCCGACTTCGCCAAGGGCACGCGGTTCTCGCCCGGCGGCGGCAGCGAAGACATCACACGGCTGCGCCAGGCCGGCAACCTCGCACTGAACGCGATCACGAATCTGCTGTTCCGCGCCCGCTACAGCGACCTCTGCTACGGCTACAACGCCTTCTGGCGCCGCGTTCTGCCACACCTCGACCTGCCCGACGTGAGGCTGCCCGAAAGGCCCGACGGCAAGATGCGTTGGGGCGACGGGTTCGAGATCGAGACGATCCTCAGCTGCCGCATCACGGCCGCCAAGATGATCGTCGCCGAGGTGCCGAGCGTGGAACGCAGCCGCATCTACGGGGCCAGCAACCTGAACGCGGTGACCGATGGGCTGCGTGTCTTGAAATCCATCCTGACCGAGCACCGCCGGGCCCGCAGCGCGAATGCCGGAGCACGCTTCACCACCCGGCGCCGGCCGGCCGTGCTGCGCCGCGTGTCCGTCGGCCGAATCGCGGAGATCGCCGAGCGCAGCGAGGCGGCATGATGCCCCCCACACCCGTCGAGACGAGCGTCGTCATCTGCGCCTACACGCAAGCGCGCTGGCACGACATGAACGCCGCGATCGCCTCGGCCCTCAGACAGCCGGAGACCGACGAGGTCATCGTCGTCATCGACCACGAAGACGACCTGCTTCGCCGCACCCGGCAACGCTGGCCGCACCTGAGCGTGGTAGCCAACACGTTTCAGCGCGGCCTCTCGGGAGCACGAAACTCGGGCGTGCTCGCCGCCTCCGGTGGCGTCGTCGCCTTTCTTGACGACGACGCCACCGCTGAGGAAGGGTGGCT
>DASTNL010000224.1:0-4517 GCA_035720905.1 Microbacteriaceae bacterium | reverse complement strand
GAAACCACAGCGACCGCGCCCGGCCGGTTTCCGATTCCGCCACCCTCACGGCCTCCCTCAGCCGGACAGGGTCGAGCTTGGCCGGGTTCCACACCACCGCGACACGCCCGCCACCCGGGGGTGTACGCGGCAGGGTCATCTCTGCATCGTAAACACCGGGCCCGGGTACGGCCAAAAGCACACGCTCGTCGGGGAGGGTACCCGGCGAGGGTGCCTTAGACCGTGGTGGGGTGCTCGTCGTGGGGAGCGGGGACCGTGGGTGGATGTGTGTGGCGGGCGTGGTTTCTAGCGTTGGTGTTGTGATTGAGATCGAGCATGTGAGCAAACGGTATGGGCCGAAGCTGGCGGTGGATGACATATCGTTCACGGTGCGGCCGGGGGCGGTGACGGGTTTCCTGGGCCCGAACGGGGCGGGGAAGTCCACGGCGATGCGGATGATCTGGGGCTGGATCGCCCCACGCACGGCCGCACGATGGTGAACGGGAAGCCGTACGGACAGCACCGTGACCCGCTGCACGAGGTGGCTGCGCCTCTGGAGGCGAAGGCCGTGCACACCACACCGGCCGTAGCGCCTACAACCATCTGCTCGCGTCGGCGGCCACGCATTCGCTGCCGAAGACCCGGGTGGGCGAGGTCATCGAGATGACGGGGCCGGACAAGGTGTCCCATAAACGGGTGGGTGGCTTCTCGCTTGGGATGGGGCAGCGCCTGGGCATCGCGGCCGCCTTGTTGGGCGACCCGGAGACGTTGATCCTGGATAAGCCGGTGAACGGCCTGGCCCCGGACGGGGTGTTGTGGGCGCGGTAGTTGACTCGGTACTGGCCTCCCAGGGCCGCACCGTGTTCCTGTCCTCGCATCTGATGAGCGAGATGGTGAGTGACGACATCGTGAACCTCTCGCGCGATGGCGGTGCGCTCCTCGTTCGCGATGCGTTCACGGTCGGATTCACGCAGCCATGCCGGGAACTCAGCCGACAGTGGCACGGCCAGGACGACCAGCAGCTTCACACCCGAGTAGGCGCTGACGAAGGCCGCAAAGGCCAGCGGAATCGCGCGGATCTCGCCGACCGAAAAAGACCACCACGGATTGCCGACGAGCAAGCACGCTCCGACGACGTGCGCGTGGGTAGGTGCCGCCACAGTGCGAAGCTCCCGGTGCAACTGAGCGCGACCAAGCCGTAATCGACGACCGAGCGCGGATCCCAGATCCCCGTGCGATGCCGCAGGGCGTAGGCGACCACGACAACAGCGACGAAGTTGAAGCCGCGCAACATCGCCTCGGCGACATCGAGCGCCCACCGTTCACGTCGCGCCGCTACGGTGTCAGTGTACGGAAGCGAGGGGTCATCCATTCGGCGGATTTTCGTAAGGCCGCGGCGTTCGTGACGGGCAGCGCCCTGCCCACGCCCCGGACGTTTCAGCGGGCGGCGGCGGGTGCTTTAGCTCGTCGTCACCTAAACCGCGCGGTGCAAGAACGCGGCGAACCGGTGCTGGCCGCCCGACCGGCAGGCGCATCTGATAACGGATCCGACCGTCAGCACACCGCATCGAGGGCGTGCACCAGGTCTGCCCACAGCGCCTCGACGGGTTCGCAGCCGACGGAGAGCCGCACGAAACCCTCGGCCACGTCGTCACCCCAGCGAGCCCGGCGCTCGGCCGTCGTGTGCGTGCCGCCGAAGCTCGTCGTCGGAACCACGAAACGAGCGCCGTCGATGAACGCCTCAGCAGCCCGGGCGCTTTCGAGGGTGACCCCCACGAGGCTTCCGCAGCGCAGCATCTGGCGGCGCACGACCGCGCGGTCGGGATGCGCCTCCAAGCCTGGGTAGGCGACGCCCGTCACCGCGGCGTGCCCGGCGAGGCGCTCCGCAAGCACCCCGGCGCTCGCGCACATGCGGTCGAACCGAACCTCCAGGCTCTCCAACCCCCGATGCACGAGCCAGGTCTCGAGTTGCCCCGGGATGGCGCCCGACACGGTCCGCCACCGGCGCACGGGGTCGAGGAGAGAACCGTCGCGCGCGGCGACGTGCCCCAAGAGCGCGTCAGAATGGCCGCCGGGCGCCTTCGTGTCGGAGGCGACGACGAGGTCGGCGCCGAGGTCGAGGGGCCGCTGACCCAGCGGGGTCATCGTCGTGTTGTCGACGACGACGAGGGCGCCTGCGGCGTGGGCCCGGGCCGCGACGTCGGCGATGTCGCAGACGTCGAGCGCCGGGTTCGACGGGGTCTCGACATAGACGAGGGCATAGCCGCCAAAGTCTCGGTCCGCGTAGTCGTGGGTGGCGCAGAGGTCATACCGGATGCCGAGCGGGGCAAGAAAGTCTTTCAGCAGGGTGCGGGTGTTGTAGTAGCCGTCGGAGGGGACCAGCACCCGGTCGCCGGGCGAGAGACGGGTCATGAGCACCGCCTGGATCGCCGCCATGCCCGACGGGAAGACGATAACCTCTGCCTGCTCCAAGATGCCCAGGGCCTCTTCGAGGGCCGACCAGGTGGGCCCGCCCGATCGGCCGTACTGGAACGGCGCATCCGGCACGCCCGGCAGAAAGTACATGCTGGCCGACACGAGCGGAAGGGCGACCGGCTCCCCCGGTGCAAGGCCCACCGCTCGATGATGCAGCATCTCGGCCAGAACGGAACCTTCGTTCACGGACCCCACGCGCTCCCCTTCGACACCCCGACAACCGTCTCTTCCAGGAGCCAACGTAGCGCGTCGCCCGCCTCAGGCGTTCGGCGACGCCCGAGGCGGTCAGGCGACGGCAGCGGTGAGCGCCGCCACGTCGTCGTCCGTCAGCTCGAGGCCGGCGGCGGCGATGTTCTGCTCCAGGTGGGCAACCTTCGAGGTGCCGGGGATGGGCAGGATGCTCTTCGAGCGACGCAGCAGCCAGGCGAGCGCCAGCTGCGACGGGGTCGCACCGAGCCGTTCGGCGATCGCCGCCGTCGGGCCGGCTTCGGCCGCCAACTTGCCCGTCTCCAACGGGAACCACGGGATGAACGCCAGCCCGTTCGCCTCTGCATAGTCGAGCACCGCCTCGGCGTCGCGCACCGCGAGGTTGTACCGGTTCTGCACGGCGACGATCGGCGCGACCGCCAGGGCCGCCTGCAGCTGCGCGACGCTCACCTCGGAGATGCCGAGGTAGCGGATCTTGCCCTCGTCGCGCATCTTCGCCAGTTCGCCGATCTGGTCTTCCAGCGGCACGGTCTTGTCGATGCGATGCAACTGCAGAAGGTCGATGCGCTCGACACCGAGGCGCATCAGCGACATTTCGACCTCTTGCCGCAGGAACTCCGGCCGGCCGAGCGGAACCCACTTGTCGGGCCCCGGGCGCACCTGCCCGGCTTTGGTCGCGATCACGAGATCGTCCGGGTACGGGTGGAGGGCCTTGCGGATGAGCTCTTCCGCCACGAACGGGCCGTACGAGTCGGCCGTGTCGATGAACGTCACACCCAACTCGACGGCGCGGCGCAACACCCGCATCGCCTCATCCGGGTCGGCAGGCGGCCCCCATACTCCCTTGCCCGTCAGCTGCATGGCGCCGTACCCGAGCCGGTTCACGCTCAGTTCGCCGCCGAGCGTGATCTGCCCTGCCCGTTCCGCCGTCACCTGTGCTGTCGCCATAACACCATCCCATCCCTGTCGCCGGCCGGCGCCCGGCCGCGGCCTCGGTCGCCCCGATCACGGGCTCCGGCGCACGTACCCGCCGCCGGCCCTCGTCCAATGTACGCGCGGCCGCCTATGCCGGTACGGAAACCGCGAGGCCACGGCAGGCGAGGCGGCCCGCTACCCCCAAAGCGCAGGCTCAGGGCAAGGCGGGCAGCGCCCGCAAGCCGGAGCAGATGAGCTCTGCCATCGAGCGCAGGCTCTCTTTGGCGTGCAAGGCCGCAGTGTGACGGCCGCCCGCGTCTTTGAGTCCCTCGAGGGGGCGCGCCGTGACGATCGCCGCCCACGTCGAGGCCGCCGCGCGCAACGCGCCCGCCGCGACGGGTGCCGCGAGGCTGGCCTGCAAGACCTGCTCGATCGTGTCGTGCAAGGCGTGACGATAGCGGGCCAACGCCGCTCGCACCTCCGGGGCGACATGCTCTTCGTGCCAGACGATGACACGCAGCACGCCCGACTCGTCTTGGGCTCGCAAAAGCCGCTCGCTCACGTTCAGAAGAGCCCGAACCGGATTGCCCGGCACCGCGAGGAGTTGCGGGTCGAGCCAGGCGTGTGCCAGCCGCTCCCCCAGCAACGTCGAGAGGATGTCGAGCTTCGAGGGGAAGTAATAGAACAACAGGCCCTTCGGCACTCCTGCCGTGCGGGCGATCGACGAGGTCGCGGTGCCATCGAACCCGCGCGAGGCGAACAATCGTTCGGCGGCGTCGAGGATGCGCCCGCGAGACTCGGCCTCCGACTTCTCTCTTTTGGCCACCGTGCCCTGCTTTCCGACGACGATCTCGTTCGTTATCCGTTATACCGGCGCGCCTATCCCCGCGACCATCACGCAGCCCGTGACTTTGCCGAGTGTGCTGGGCGGGCGTGCCGAC
>DASTNL010000223.1:0-4481 GCA_035720905.1 Microbacteriaceae bacterium | reverse complement strand
CGGCCGTCGATGTGCCGGCTGTAGTTCTCGATGCCGGAGCAGGAGCCGACCTGGCGCATCATCTCCAGGTCGTAGGTGGTGCGCATCCGCAGCCGCTGCGCCTCGAGCAGCTTGCCTTCGCGTTCGAGCTCCGCGAGCCGCTCCTCGAGCTCGATGCGGATCGTGCCGATCGCCCGCTGCATCACGTCGGTGCTCGCGACGTAGTGCGACCCGGGGAACACCGGCACGACGTCGAGCTTCTCGACGACCTGCCCGGTGAGCGGGTGGAGCGTGTACAGCGCCTCGATCTCGTCGCCGAACATCTCGATGCGGATCGCATTCTCCTCGTACATCGGGATGATCTCGAGCGTGTCGCCTCGCACCCGGAACTTGCCGCGCGAGAAATCGATGTCGTTGCGCTGATACTGCATCTGAATGAAGCCGTGGATGAGGTCGTCGCGGCGGACCCGCTGCCCCACCTCGAGCCGGACCATCGCGTCGACGTACTCCTCGACGGGCCCCAGGCCGTAGATGCACGAGACGGTCGAGACGACGACGACGTCGCGGCGGGTCAAGAGAGAGTTCGTCGTGGAGTGTCGCAGCCGCTCGACTTCGTCGTTGATGGACGAGTCCTTCTCGATGTAGGTGTCGGTCTGCGGAACGTATGCCTCCGGCTGGTAATAGTCGTAGTACGAGACGAAGTATTCGACGGCGTTGTGCGGCAGAAGGCCGCGGAACTCGTTGGCCAGCTGGGCCGCCAGGGTCTTGTTGTGTGAAAGCACGAGGGTGGGGCGCTGCACCTGTTCGATGAGCCAGGCGGTCGTCGCCGACTTGCCGGTGCCGGTCGCGCCCAGGAGCACGACGTCGGTCTCGCCCGCGTTGATCCTGGCCGTCAACTCCCGGATCGCCTGCGGCTGGTCGCCGCTCGGCCGGTAGTCGCTGACGACCTCGAACGGGCGCGCGAGACGACGAAGTTCCATGAATGCAGTTTAAGTACGGCACGGCGAAGGCCGCCTGAAGGGCGCCCTCAGGAGCCTCCACTAACATGACTGCGTGGCAACTTTGGGGGATCTCGAACGTGCCGTCATGGACACCCTGTGGGAGGCGGCCGAACCGCTGACCTCCTCCGAGGTGCAGGAGGCGATCGGCCGGGTGCGCGACGGCTCTCTCGCCGCGACGACCGTGCTCACCGTGCTCTCCCGGCTGGAGAAAAAGGGCTTTCTGGCGCGCGATCGAAGCACAAGGCCGCACCTGTTCCGCCCCACCCACACGAGCACCGAATACACGGCAGAGCTCATGAACCAAGTGCTTGGCTCGGCGAAAGACCGCAAGGCCGTGCTCACACGCTTCGTCGGAGAGGTGGGTCCCGGCGACACCGAGATGTTGCGACGCATCCTCGAATCACAGTGAGTGCGGCCGGTGCTTGCGACGTCGATTCTGCTCGGCCTCGTGGCGGTGGCCTTGGCATGGCCCGTGCCGATTCTGCTGGCGCGTTCCCGATGGCCGCTCAGGGCACCCGGTAGCGCACTCTTCGCCTGGCAGACTGTGGCGTTCGCGGGCGGCATCAGCATGATCGGGGCGCTGGCGATCTTCGGCCTGGCACCTTTCGGCCAGACGGCCCTCAAGGCCGGCGCCGGGGCGGCGGCCTGGCTCGGGCGTACGGACGGCACCACGCGGGTCAGCGTCGCCTCCGTCGTCGCGCTCAGCGTCGCGCTCCTCCTCGCCCTGCACCTGCTCTTGACCCTCGCCGTCACGTGGACCCACACCGGGCGGCTGCGGCGCCGGCATCGTGCGCTCGTCGCCCTGCTGGGCAAGACCACGCCGGGCGACCCTCGCACGAGGGTGCTCGACGTGGCGGCACCCGTCGCCTACTGCCTGCCGGGCGGAGCTTCGATGACGGTCTTGTCGACGGGGCTCGTCGAGAGTCTCGGCCACGCCGAGCTGGAGGCCGTGATCGCCCACGAACGGGGCCACGCCCTGCAGCGACATCACCTCGTGCTCGTCACCTTCCGGGCGTGGCACCGGGCGCTGCCCTGGCTGCCGACGGCGCGGCTGGCGGAGGAGGCGGTGACGCGCCTCGTCGAGCTGCTGGCCGACGACTACGCGCGGCACCGCGTGGAAGACGGCGTGCTGCGGCGCGCGATCTTGCAGGTGACGCCCACGGGGTCGCTCGGCCTGGACGAGGCCGGCGCGCCGGTCGACGGCTCGCTGACCTTGTTGCGCGCCCAGCGCCTCTCGTCGGGGTCGACGGGCCTCAGGCTGCCGTACCGCCTGCTCGTCGCCTCCGCCTCCGCCGCGCTCTTATGCATCCCGCCGGCGCTCATCGTTCTGCGAGCCTGACGCCGGCCTGCTGCCGGACCGGCCGGCAGGCAGCGCGCGAAGGCGTCGCCAGGCCTCGTCTGCCCGAGTGAGCGTCTCCTCGAGCGTGCCGTTCGCGTCGATCACGATGTCGGCGAGCGCCAGCCTCGCCTGGTCGTCGGCCTGGGCGTGCACTCGGCGCAGCGCATCGTCGCGCGACATGCCGCGGAGCCTCACGAGCCGGTCGATGCGGCGCGGGCGCGCGGCGTCGACCACGACGACCGCGTCGTAGCCGGCCGCGGCGGCCGGCCCGCCCTCGGCGAGAAGAGGCACGTCGTAGACGACGACGGCCGACGGGTCGGCGGCGAGGGCCTTGCGAATCTTTTCTTCGACGCGCGCACGCACCGCGGGGTGGACGATGCTGTTCAGCGTGCGACGCGCCTCGTCGTCGGCGAAGACGAGGCGGCCAAGCGCCGCCCGGTCGAGCCGGCCGGCCTCGTCGACGATGTCGTCGCCGAACGCGGCACGAAGGAGCCGCAGCGCCGGGGTACCCGGCTCGACGACCTCGCGCGCGACCCGGTCCGCGTCGATGACCACGGCGCCGAGTCTTGCCAGGTGCCCGGCGACGGTCGATTTCCCGGAGGCTATCCCCCCGGTCAGCGCGATGACGGGCACGGGCTCAGCCTACGGTCGAAGGCCCCGCACGACAAAGCGGCACCGCCCAAAGGGACGGTGCCGCTTATCGACGCAAGGGCGTCAGTTGCTGGAGAGCTTCTCACGCAACGCCGCGAGAGACGCGTCGTCGGCGAGCGTGCCGGTGCTGCCGGAGGCGGGCTGACCGGTGAACGAGGAGGAGCTCGTCGACGAAGACGACGAGGAGTGCGCGCCCTGCGCGTCTTCTTCGAGGGCCTTCGCGACCTGCTTCTTGTGGGCCTCCCAACGGGCCTGCGCGGCCGCGTAGTCTTGCTCCCACTTCTCGCGCTCGGCCTCGAAGCCTTCCTTCCACTCCTTGGCCTCGGCGTCGAACCCGTCGGGGTACTTGTATTCCCCGTTCTCGTCGTACTCGGTCGGCATGCCGTACAGGGCCGGGTCGAACTCCGTGCCGTCCGGGTCGACGCCGTCGTTGGCCTGCTTGAGGCTCAGCGAGATGCGGCGGCGATCGAGGTCGATGTCGATGATCTTCACGAAGAGGTCTTCGCCGACGGCGACGACCTGCTCGGCGAGCTCGACATGCTTGTTCGACAGCTCGGAGATGTGTACGAGGCCTTCGATGCCGTCGGCGACGCGCACGAACGCACCGAACGGCACGAGCTTCGTCACCTTACCGGGGGCGATCTGGCCGATCGCGTGCGTGCGGGCGAAGACCTGCCACGGGTCTTCCTGTGTCGCCTTGAGAGACAAGGAGACTCTCTCCCGGTCGAGATCGACGTCGAGGACCTCGACGGTGATCTCTTGCCCGACCTCGACGACCTCGCTGGCGTGCTCGATGTGCTTCCAGCTCAGCTCGGAGACGTGCACCAGGCCGTCTACGCCGCCCAGGTCGACGAACGCGCCGAAGTTGACGATGGACGATACCGTCCCCTTGCGGATCTGCCCCTTGTGCAGGTTCGCGAGGAACGAGGCACGGGTCGCCGACTGGGTCTCCTCGAGGAGCGCCCGGCGGGAGAGGACCACGTTGTTGCGGTTCTTGTCGAGCTCCAGGATCTTCGCCTCGAGCTCCTGGCCGAGGTAGGGCGTGAGGTCGCGGACCCGGCGCAGCTCGATGAGGGAGGCGGGCAGGAAGCCGCGCAGCCCGATGTCGACGATGAGGCCGCCCTTGACGACCTCGATGACGGTGCCGGTGACGACGCCGTCATCTTCTTTGATGCGTTCCACGTCGCCCCAAGCCCGCTCGTATTGAGCGCGCTTCTTCGACAGTATGAGGCGGCCTTCTTTGTCCTCTTTCTGGAGGACGAGGGCCTCGACCTCATCGCCGACCTCGACGACCTCGCTGGGGTCGACGTCGTGTTTGATGGAAAGCTCGCGCGAGGGGATGACGCCCTCGGTCTTGTACCCGACGTCGAGGAGGACCTCGTCGCGATCGATCTTCACGACGGTGCCAGAGATGAGATCCCCGTCGTTGAAGAATTTAAGTGTCTTTTCGACCGCGGCCAGAAAGTCTTCGGCGGAGCCGATGTCGTTGATCGCGACCTGCTCGGCCTGCT
>DASTNL010000222.1:0-7796 GCA_035720905.1 Microbacteriaceae bacterium | reverse complement strand
TTCTGCCACGTGCCGTTCTCGCCGAACGCGAAGTCGCCGGTCTGGAACTCCTGCCAGCTCGTCGTCTGCGTGTCTTGGATGACCGAGTTCGGGGCGTAGCCCTTCTTGATCCAGTTAGTCCAGAGGCTGAGAGCGGCGTTCGCCTGTGGGGAATCCAGCTTGGTGAGGTTCGCGCCGGCACCCCAGAACCACGGCAAGAACTGGAAGGAACCCTCTTCGGTTCCGATTCCGGCAAAGGTGATGCCCTTCTTGCCGCTCGCCGTGACCTTGGCGAGCGCCGATGTGAGGGTGGACCAGTTCGTGATCGATGCCGGATCGACGTTGGCGGCCTTGAGGATTTTCGGGTTGTAGTACAAGGCCAGCGTGTTCGCGCCGATCGGCACCCCGTAGGTCTTGCCGTCGATGACGCCGGCCCCGAGGATGTTCTGCGCGATCTTTCCGGTCGAGAGGCCGTTGTCCGCCGTGTCGGTGAGGAGCCCGGCCGATGCGAGGGTGGAGACCACGGGGTTGTCGACGAGCAGCACGTCGGGCGAGTTGCCTTGCTGGCCGGCGAGCAGCGCCTTATTGGTCAGGTCGCTGGTGTCGTAGCCCGTTCTCTTGACCGTGACTCCCGCCTTGGTGCCGCATTGGGCGACGAGTTTTCCCCAGTCGGAACTCGCGTCGTATTGCGGGTATGGGTCCCAGAACGTGTAGGTGCTGGAGCCTGAACTTGCTGTCTTGCTTCCGCTGGTGTTTGTGGTGCTAGAGCAGCCGGTGAGTGTCGCCGCGACGACGCCGGCCGTCAAGAGCGCCGCGCCGATCGCGCGGGCTGTGTGTTGTGCGTGCACGTGTGTTCCTCTCTGAATAGTGCTGTGTTGTGGGATATGGGCCTGCTGTTCGCTCGTCGCCGGGCGAACGTCAATCGAACCGGTTCGACATAGAGGCGTGGCTTTACCTTGTGGGTGGGGTCATCGGGTGCTGCCTCGGTCGACCATTCGGGGTGCGAGCAGTTCGACGCGGTGGGGTCCCGCGCTGGCTGGGTCGCGCATGTGTTGCACGAGGGCGCGCACGGCGAGGCGGCCAAGCCGGTCGGGCGAACTCTCGATGGCGGTATACGGCAGGTTGAAGATTCGGCCGAAGTCTTCAGAAAAAATGCTGATGACCGACAGGTCGTCGGGCACCCTGACCCCACGCGAATGCAAAACGGAGGGGAGGGCCGCGATGACCGCGTCGTTGTGCACGACGAGCGCCGTGCCGGGGTGTCCGTCCAAGATCTCCGCCAGCTGCCGGTTGACCGCCGGCTGCTGGGCCTGGCCATAGAGTGCGTGTATGCGCATGCCATAGCGCGCGGCACGTTCTTTCGCCGTGTCGAGAAAGCGCCATGCGTAAGCCCCGCCACGCTCGAAAACGGCCTTGTGGCCGGTCACCAGGGTCACATCGCGGTGCCCGCGCTCGGCGAGATGGTCGATGACCATGCGTGCAGACTGCTCGAAATCGAGGTCGAACACGTCGAAGCCGTCGGTGGACTTGGGCAGGCCGACCATCGAGCCTGGCTGGCGGATGGTGCGCATGACGGGCAGTCGCGGATCCTCGTGCGCCACGTTCAGCAGGATCACGCCGTCGACCATGTCGGAGTTCGAGACGCGTTTCAATGCCTTGGGCCCGTCGGTGTCGGTGATCATCAAGACGTCGTAGCCGTATTCTCGGGCGGCGTCAGAGATGGGGAGCACGTATTGCAGCATCGCCGGCGAGAACTCGTCGTCGAAGAAGTGCACGAACAGGCCGATCACAGACGTTTGTGCGGTAGCGAGCGCCCGTGCGCCCGCGTTCGGCGTGAAAGCGAGTTCGCGGATCGCGTCGTCGATGCGCGCCTTGGTCTCGCTCGAGATTCGACGTTTGCCGGATAGGGCATACGAGACCGTGCTCCGTGAGACGCCGGCACGTCGTGCCACGTCCTGGATAGTTGCCATCGGAGTCCTGTCTTCGTCGAACCGGTTCGATCGGAACTGTAACAGCCCTCCGGCGACAGGTCAACCGGCGCAGGGCCTAACTACGAGGCGTACTCCGATAGCAGTGTTCCAGTCTTTCTGTCAAAATGGATTGATGGCGCGAAAGAAGACCACGGTCTACATCGATGAGGACCTGCTGCGGGCGGCGAAGATGACCGCAGCTCGAACCGGTCGGCGGGAGTATGAGGTGTTCGAGACCGCCCTGCGCGAGCACCTCGGTCTGGCCGGAACCATCGAGCGCATCTGGGCCGGTATCGATCCGGCCCACGCCCCGGGCGACAAAGAGGCCGATCGCATTGCCTCCGACGAAATCGCCGCCGTGCGCGCCACTTCGGCCGGCCGCCGGGCGGGCTGAGCGCTGGCTGTGCCGCCGCGGGTCGTCATCGATCCGAACGTGTGGATATCCGGTCTGATCAACCCGAGCGGAACACCAGCGCGAGTGATCGCAGCAGCCGCTGCGGGCGGGTTTTCCGTCGTGATCAGCCGACGGCTTCTGGACGAGCTGGCCACAGTGCTCGCCCGGCCAAAGTTCCGCCGCTGGATCACCCTGAGCGACGCTATCGCGTTCATCGATGCTCTGGAGCGCGAGGCGGAATTGCGCCCCGACCCCGTCGCCGTACCGCGACGGATTCGGGACGTCGACGACGACTACCTGGCAGCCCTAGCCGAGGCGAATAAGGCGACGATCGTCACGGGCGACGATGACCTCCTCACTGCGGGGCTTCAACCGCCCGCGGTCACGCCCCGGCATCTCCTCGATTCCCTCGCACAGGTCTGACGACAGGCTGGAAACGTATGCCGGTTGGTATGCGGGCACAGAATCGGTGCGGCAGGCGAGCCGGGTTGCGGGGCCGGCAACGTCGCGACGCTGCTTACGGCCGGGGCACCCGCCCCGTCTCGATCAGGTTCCGCCAGCCGGGCCCGTCGGGGTAGCGCCACTCGTCAACCGACTGGGGCTTGATCTGGGCCCCGGTGCCCGGTGTCGTCGGCGGCATGTAGTGGCCGGCGCGCAGCGTGACGGGGGTCGCCATGTGCTCGTGAAGGTGGTCGACGTATTCCGTCATACGCCCCGCCATGCTGCGGGAGACGACCGCGTAGTCGAAGAGCGAATAGTGCTGCACCAGTTCGCACAGCCCCACACCGCCGGCGTGCGGGCAGACCGGCACGCCGAAGCGGGCCGCGAGGAGGAGGTTAGCGAGGTTCTCGCCGACGCCCGCCACCCGGGTGGCGTCGATCTGCAGGTAGTCGATCGCGTGGGCCTGCAGAAGCTGCTTCACGACGATGCGGTTCTGCACCGCCTCGCCCGTCGCGACGGCGGTCGGCGCGATCTCTTGGCGGATGCGCGCGTGGCCGAGCACGTCGTCGGGGCTCGTCGGCTCCTCCACCCAGTGCAGGTGGAACTCGGCAAGGGCGTTGATCCAGGCCGCGGCCTCGTCGGCGTCCCACCGCTGGTTCGCGTCGATCGCGATCGGAACGTCGGGCCCCACTGCCTCGCGGGCGAGCCGCAGACGGTGCCGGTCTTCTTCGACGCTGCCGCCCACCTTCATCTTGATCATGGCGAACCCGGCCGAAACGGCCTCGCGCGCGAGGCGCTGCATCTTCTCGTCGTCGTAGCCGAGCCAGCCGGGGGCGGTCGAGTAGGCCGGGTATCCGGCTTCCTCCAGCTCCGCGATCCGGGCGGCCTTGCCCTCTTGGCCGTCGCGGAAGATCTGCAGGGCCTGCTCTTCGGTGACGGCGTCGCGGATGTGGCTGAAGTCGATCGTCGCCACCAGCTCCTCCGGCGACATCTGCGCCAGGAGGCGCCAGAGCGGCAGCCCCGCCCGCCTGGCCTTGATGTCCCACAGCGCGTTCAGTACCGCGCCGGCCGCCATATGCGTGACACCTTTCTCGGGGCCGAGCCAGCGTAGTTGCGCGTCGTGCACGAGGGCGCGGGAGACCTCGCCCAGGTTCTCGACCGTCCATTCGAGCGGCCTGTCGGGCAAGAGCGGTACGACCTCGTCGATGGCGCGGCACATCAGGTCGTTGCCCCGGCCGCCGGTGAAGGTGAAGGCGTAGCCGGTGGGCCACGACGGGTCGTCGGTGTGCAATTCCAGGTAGGCGGCGGAGTGGTCGGGGTCGACGTTCACCGCGTCGGAACCGTCGTGCTGCAACGACGTCGGGAACCGCACGTCCGTCGTGATCGCCTGGGCCAGGTGGGCCATGGATTCTCCTTCGCTCGTGTCTTACCGTGCGGGTCGCGTCTGTTTCGTCCTCTGCGCGGGCCTGCGTTCAGCGGCCACGCGGCTCGTACGCCTTCTTGGGTAGCGTCTCGTGCAGGTCGCGTGCCGTCTCGACGGCCTCATCGAGGTCGAGGTGGCCCTCGGCGACGAGCCGGGCCAGATAGCCGGCATCGATGCGCCGGGCCAAGTCGTGGCGGGCGGGGATGGAGGCGAACGCTCGCGTGTCGTCGACGAATCCGCTCGTGTTGTAGAAGCCGGCCGTCTCGGTGATCGCGGCCCGGAAGCGCGACATGCCGGCCGGCGAGTCGAGGAACCACCACGGTACGCCGAGCCGTACCGAGGGGAAGACTCCGGCGAGGGGCGCCAGCTCGCGCGAGAAAACCGTCTCGTCAACCGTGAAGAGGATCACTCGCAGACGCGGGTCGAGGCCGAAGTCGTCGAGGAGCGGGCGCAGCGCGCGCGTGTACTCCGTGCGGGCGGGGATGTCGAAACCTTGATCGGGGCCGAGCGCGCGGTACACGGCCGACGAGTAATCCCGCAGCACCCCGGCATGCAGCTGCATGACGAGGCCGTCGTCGAGTGACATCTTGGCGCTCTGGTAGAGCATGTTCGCGGCGAATGCGGCCGCCATGCGCGCGTCGGCGGTGCCGCGCAGCCCGGCCGTGAAGATCCGCTCGGCGTCGGCGTCGTCCAGGGGGGTCGTGTCGGCGGACTCGTGCCCGTGGTCGCTGGCTCGGGCGCCGGCCGCCGCGAACGCTTCCCGCCGCTGCCGCAGCGCTGCGAGGAAAGAGGCGTAGCCGGTGACGTCGATACCGGCCGCCGCCGAGAGCTCGTCGACACGGCCCGGCCAACCCGCTCGGTCGGGGTAGAACAACGCGTCCGGGCGAAAGGTCGGCACGACCCGCTCACCCCACCCTTCGGCCCGCAACGCCGCGTGATCTGCGAGGTCGCTGGCCGGCGAATCCGTCGTCGAGAGGATCTCGATGTGGAAGCGGTCGAAGAGCGGGCGGATGCGATATTCGGGCCTCGCCAGCGTCTTGGTGAGCTGGTCGTAGATCGCGTCGGCGCTCGTTGCGGAGGGCCGGCTCGTCACGCCGAACACCTCGACGAGCTCCTGCTCCAGCCAATAGCGGCTCGGGGTGCCGCGAAAGAGGTGCCAGTTCTCGCAGAATCGGCGCCAGATCGCGCGATGATCCGTCTCGATCGGTGCGCCGGCGGCGGTGGAGGCGACCCCCAGCTCTTCGTTCGTGTAGCCCTGCGAGACGAGCATCCGCCGCACGTAATGGTCGGGGATGATGAACAGCTCGGCCGGGTCGCCGAACGGCGCGTTGCGGCGAATGTTCTCGACCGGCACGTGGCCGTGCATCGAGATGAGCGGGAGAGTCGCGACCGCGTCGTAGATACGGCGTGCGATCGGCCGAATCGACGGTTCGGCCGGCAAAGCGCGATCCGGGTCGAGCCGCCAGGGTGTTTCGGCCATGTATGCCCCTCTTCAACATGATGAAACAAAATGAGACAATTGGGTGCAGGGTCTGTGGCTGGCGAGCGGCTCTTTCTGAGAGCGACCCTGCCGCGCAGACATGCACCACCTGGACGGGCCGCTCAAAAACATGTATCTTCCGTACGTTTTGCCAGCCGCCCTATGACGATACGATAGGCGCAACAAGGTGTCGACTTCAATCCCAGGGCGTTGCCGTCCCTCGTTTGTTTCGTGAAACACTTTGACGAGGTGTTCGATTGTCGGCATACTGAAGACGTGACCGGCCCTACGTCGGCCACGGGATGGGGATTGCGACGGGCCTTGCGGCCGCCGGGTCTCGCGCACGCCACCAGCCGGGCCGGCGTCATGAGGTTCGCAGGCCGTCGCGCCGCGTGATCGTGCACGGGCGTATCGGAGGTGTGGCATGGGTGCGACCGTGCGCGGCATCGCGCGTCGCAGCGGGGTCTCCATCTCGACCGTCTCGCGGGCCTTGTCGGGCTCCCCGCTCGTCGCGGCGGAGACGAGTGAGCGGGTGTGGGCTGCCGCGGAGGAGTTGGGTTACACGCCCAGCCGTCGGCCGCGCGCGACGAGGGAGCGTCGCGGGGTGCTGGGCGTCGTCGTGCCTGACCTCGGCAACCCGTTCTTCGGGGCGATCTGCAAGGGAATTCAAGAGCGGGCGCGCGCGAACGGCTATCTCACCTTCGTGGCCGACAGCGGAGAAGACCCGACGGAAGAGGGAGAGATTCTGCGGGGTCTTCACGGTCACGCCGACGGCGTCATCCTCTGCTCGCCGCGCGTCTCCGACCGCCAGATCCTGCAGGCGGCCGCCGAGACCCACCTGGTGCTCGCCAATAGGCACTCGGGTGCCGTGCCCTCGGTGGTCTTCGACAATCGGGCCGGCATGCGTTCGGCGGTGCAGCACCTTGTCGCGCTCGGCCACCGTACGATCGGCTACGTCGGTGGGCCCGCGACGTCGTGGTCCAACACGCAACGGGCCGAGGCCTTCGCGGGTTTCGGCGGCGAGCGGGCGCCCCACGGCCTGGAGCTTCTCGACCTTGGCACTTTTCCGCCATACTTCTCCGGCGGCGTGCAGGCGGCGGATGTCGTGGTGGCGGCCGGTGTGACCGCGGCCGTCGCCTACAACGACCTCATGGCGTTGGGCCTCGTCGACCGGCTCCACGAGCGCGGCCTGCGCGTGCCCGCCGACATCAGCGTGGTCGGCATCGACGGGGCCGCGGCAGCGACGTTCGTGCGGCCGAACCTCACGACCGTCGAGTTGCCGTGCCTGCGGATGGGCCGGCTCGCGGTCGACGTGCTGGTGGGTGCGTTACGCGCGGCGGGCCCTACGGCCGGTGCCGGCCGCGCCGAGGCGGCGGCGCCTGCGGAAGAGGTGCTTGCCACGCGGCTCCTTGTGCGACAGTCGACCGGTGTCCCGCCGGGCGGCGCGGCAAGTGTGGCGGATGCCCGGCGGGAAAGGGACGAGATGAGAGGCGAGAAGACGGCATGACCGAGGCGAAGCGGCTTTCGTATGCGACGTTGGGCGAGGCACGCCGTGGCCCGGCGGTGCGATACCCCACCAAGGCCGCGCAAGGCTCGACGGTCGGCATCGTGCATTTCGGCCTCGGCGCCTTCTACCGGGCGTTGCAGAGCGTCTACACCGGCGAGGCCGCTGCCGAGACGGGCGAGCGCCAGTGGGGGATCCTCGGCGTCACCGGCCGCACCGACCGTGTGGCACGCCAGCTGCACCCGCAAGACGGCCTCTATGGGGTGCTCGTGCGCGGCGCATCGAAGACCCGCCTGCAGGTGGTTTCCGCCGTGCGTGACGTGGTCTGGCCGGGCGACGCCGCCGAACGGATCCTCGACACGATCGCGGCGCCGACGACGCATATCATCACCCTGACGATCACTGAGAAGGGGTATCACCGGGCCGCGTCGGGCGGCGTCGACACGGGTGCCCCGGCGATCCTCGCTGCCACGCACCAGCTGAGAGAGGAACTCTCGGCTGTGGGCCCCGGCCCCAGGCGGGGTGACGTCGCAGAGGGGCCGGCACCTGTTCCGATCGGCCTGCTCGCCCGGGGCCTCGCCCGGCGGTTCCGCCGCGGCGGGTCG
>DASTNL010000221.1:0-5952 GCA_035720905.1 Microbacteriaceae bacterium | reverse complement strand
GGCGAAGACGCCGAGTCCACGTCGATGCTCACGACGGAGCGCCTACTCGACGGCGGGCGCGCCGTCTGGCCGGCGCCGGAGGGCGGCTGGAACCGATTCCTCTATTCTGCGACGTTCCACCGCGTGAACCGCGGCGACTCGGCCAAGGTGCGTGCCCGCAAAGAGCTGACGGCCCGCATCCAGCGGGCGCTGCCGGGCGGCGCCCGCTCGGTGCCGGTGCTCACCCGCAAGGGTGGCGTCGGCAAGACCACGGTGACGACCCTGCTCGGCATGGCTCTCGCCGACGCGCGCGAAGATCGGATCATCGCGATCGACGCGAACCCCGACCGCGGCACCCTGTCGGAGCGCGTGCCGAAGCAGACGCGGGCGACGGTGCGCGACGTGGTCGCGAAGGCAGCCACGATCGGCAGCTTCACCGACTTCTCCGCCCTCGTCTCCCGCGACGTGACGCGACTCGACATCCTCGCCTCCGACACCGACCCGACCATCAGCGAGGCGTTCGACGAGAACGACTACAACGTCGTCGCCGACCTCGCCTCCCGCTACTATTCGGTGATCCTCACCGACTGCGGTACCGGCATCGTGCATTCCGTGATGCGTGCGACGCTCCGGCGGGCCGATTCGGTCGTCATCGTCTCCGGAGGCAGCGTCGACGAGGCGAGGCTCGCTTCCGAGACCCTCACCTGGCTGGAGACGAACGGCTACGGCGAGCTTGCGGCGAACAGCGTCGTCGCCCTCAACACGGCCACCCAGGGCACCAACCTCGTCCACGTCGATGAGCTGGAGTCGCATTTCCTTTCCCGTGTGCGCGATGTGGTCCGCATTCCGTACGACCCGCAGCTTGCCGCCGGATCGCACGTCTCGTACAAAGACCTCCGGCCCCTGACCAGGCGCTCGGCACGCGTCCTCGCGGCGCTCGTCGTCGAAGGGCTGCCGGAGTCTCGCGATGAGTGAGTCTTCCGCCGTCGTCGACTACGACCTGCTGGTGATCGGCGCGGGCAGCGGGAACACGCTGATCGGCCCCGAGTTCGACGAATGGTCGATCGCCCTCGTCGACGACGGGGAGCACTTCGGCGGCACCTGTCTGAACGCCGGATGCATACCGACGAAGATGTTCGTGCACGTCGCCGATGTGGCAGGCGATGCGGCAGACGCCGCCCGGCTGGGTTGGCATCAGCCCGCCGGTCACGTCGATTGGCCGGCTCTGCGGCAGCGCATCTTCGGCCGCACCGACGCCATCTCGGCGGCGGGGGAGCGGTATCGTGCCACAGAATGCCCGAACGTGACGCTCGTGCGCGAGAGCGTCGTCTTCGAAGACGCGCATACGGTCGTGACGGCCGGGGGCAGACGCCTGCGCGGCCGCGTCGTCGTCGTCGCGGCCGGCTCCCGGCCGCGCCCGCTCACCGCGCCACACGACGACGATCCGGCAATCTACGACTCCGACTCGATCATGCGCATCGACCAGTTGCCCGCCTCGATGATCATCGCGGGCGGCGGCGCCGTCGCCATGGAGTTCGCCCACGTCTTCTCGTCGTTCGGCGTGCGTGTGACGATCGTCAACCGGTCGCCCAGACTCTTGCGCACACTGGACGACGAGGTCTCCCGGGCCTTCACCGACATCGCGACAAGGCGTTGGCACGTTCATGCCGGCTCACCGATCGTGCGGGTCGCGCGCGACGGTGCGCAACTCGACGTCGTGACGGCGGACGGCGCACACCACCTGGCCGAGAGCCTCCTCGTCGCCCAGGGCCGCATCCCGAACACCGACCGGCTGGGCTTGGCGCCGTTCTTCGACGTCGTCGACGGCCGGCTGTCGGTCGACGACGCGCAGCGGGCCCAACACGACGGCGCCGTCGTGCCGGGCGTCTACGCCCTCGGCGACATCTGCAGCGCGTACGAGTTGAAGCACGTCGCCAATCATCAGGCCCGTCTGGTGCGGCACAACATCACCCATCCCGACGCCCCGCACCGGGGCAACCCCGGCCCGGTGCCGGCCGCCATCTTCAGCCATCCGCAGGTCGCCCACTTCGGGCTGACCGAGGCGGAGGCGCTGCGGCGATACGGCCGGGACCACGTGGTCACGGCGCGATACGACTACGCAGGCACCGCGTACGGCTGGGCATTCGAAGACACGACCGGGTTCTGCAAGCTGGTCGTCTCCGCGCCCGACGGTGCGATCCTCGGGGCCCACCTGATCGGCCCCCAGGCGAGCATCCTGTTGCAGCCGCTCATCCAGGCGGCGGCACTCGGCCGTGGCGTGCGCGGCCTCGCCCGTGCCCAGTACTGGCCGCACCCGGCGGCGGTCGAGGTGGTCGAGAACGCGCTGTTGCACGCCGAAGAGGCCTTGGGCGAGGCCGCCGACGGGGAGGGCTGAGTGGCCGAACGTGCCATCCGGCTCTTCGGCGACCCGGTGCTGAAGACCCCGTCGAGCGCGATCACGAGTGTCGACGACAAAGTGCGAACGTTGATTGCCGACCTTCTCGACACGGTGCGCCTGCCCGGCCGAGCCGGCGTCGCGGCCGCGCAGATCGGCGTCGGGCTGTGCGCGTTCAGCTACAACGTCGACGGCCAGGTCGGCTATCTCATCAACCCGCGCATCGTCGAGCTGGGCGGGGAGCCGGAGCCGATGGAAGAGGGCTGCCTGTCGGTTCCGGGCCTCTGGTTCCCGACCCTGCGTCACCCGTCGGCGACGGCACGCGGCACCGACCTCGACGGCGCCGAGGTAGAGGTCTCGGGCACCGGCATCCTCGCGCAGGCGTTGCAGCACGAGACCGATCACTTGGCCGGCATGCTCTACCTGGACCGGCTCGACAAGGAACATCGCCGTGAGGCCATGCGGCAGATCCGCGCGAGCGACTGGTTCTGATCCCACGGGCCGAGGGGCCGGCCGGAGGCCCGACGCTAGGCGGAATACAGACCGTCAAGCGTCGCCTGAAAGTCATGCAACACGACATCGCGCTTGACGCTCATCTTCGGTGTCAGATGGCCACTCTCCTGGGTCCACTGAGTGTCGAGCACCACGAATTTACGCACCGACTCCGCCCGGGAAACCCGGGAGTTTGCGGCGTCGACGGCGCGCTGGATCTCCGCCCGCACCGCTGGGTTGACGGCCGCCTGGGCGAGCGACATGCCCGGATCCTCCCGGTGGTCGTTCAGCCAGAGGGGCAGCATCTCGGCGTCGAGGGTCACGAGAGCCGCGACGAACGGCCGGCGGTCGCCGACGACCAAGACCTGGTCGACGAGCGGATTCGCACCGATCACACTCTCCAGCCCGGCGGGCGCGACGTTCTTGCCGCCCGCCGTCACGATGATCTCTTTCTTGCGACCCGTAACGCTCAGGTAGCCGTCTTCGTCGAGGGAACCGATGTCGCCGGTCTTGAACCATTCCCCGTCGAAGGAGCGCGTCGTAGATTCTGGGTCGTTCCAATAACCACGAAAAATGTTCACGCCGCGAAGGAGGATCTCGCCGTCGTCGGCGATCCGCACCCCGGTGCCCGGCAGCGGCGTGCCCACGGTACCGATCTTGACCCGCCCGGCCGGGCTCACGGTCGCGGGCGCCGTCGTCTCCGTCAAGCCGTAGCCCTCCAACACCGTGAGACCGAGGGCGTCGAAGAAGCGCGCCAGACGCTCGCTGAGCGGCGCGGAGCCCGAGACCGCGTATCGAGCCCGCCCGCCGAGCGCGGCGCGGAGCCGTCGGTAGACGAGCAGGTCGAAGAGACGAAACCGCAGGCGCAGCCCGAGAGGCATCGGCCCGCCGGCCTCGCGCGCGGTGGAGTATTCGACGGCCGTATCGGCGGCCCGCCGGAACACGCCGCCGCGCCCGCCCGACTCCGCCTTCTGCTCGGCCGAGTTGTAGACCTTCTCGAACACCCGCGGCACGGCAAGAAGAAAGGTCGGCCGGAACGAGGCGAGCGCGGGCAGCAGACGCGACGTGTCGGCCTGGTGCCCCACCCGCACTCCCGCATACACGCACAGGACGGCCACGAACCGCGCGAAGACATGCGCGGCGGTGACGAAGAGCAGTGTCGAGGCACCCGGCGTGCCGACCACGTCAGACATCGCCAGCGCCGTGTTCTTCGTCAGTTCGACGAGGTTGCTGTGGGTTATGACGCAGCCCTTCGGCTCACCCGTCGAACCAGAAGTGTAGATGAGGGTCGCGACGTCGTCGCCGACCGCGAGGTGGCGGCGACGCTCGATCTCCTCGTCAGGCACCAAGCGGCCGCGATCGACCAGCTTGTCGAGGTCGCCCAGGCCCAACTGCCATACCGAGCCGATGAGCGGCAGATCGGGATGAACCTCGTCGAACCGCGCGAAATGCTCGGCGGTCTCGACGATCATCGCGGTAGCCGCGGAATCGCCGAGTTCCCGGTAGATCTGTGCGGGGGCGGAGGTCTCGTAGACGGGCACGAGGATCGCGCCCGCATACCAGACGGCGAAGTCGATCAAGATCCACTCATAGCGAGTCGTGCACATGAGGCCGATCTTGTCGCCCGGCCCGATGCCGGCGGCAGCGAACCCCTTCGCCAGGGCGACCACCTGTGCTTCGAACTGCGCACACGTCACGTCGCGCCAGCCGCCGGGGCCAGGGACCGAGAAGAGCACCTTGTCGGGGGTGAGCGCTGCGCGTTCTGCGAGGAGGTCGCCGGCGTTGCGCTCCGGTTCCGGGCGGACCAGCGCGGCGACGATCGATTCCTGCACGGGATCTCCTTCGGCAACCGAAACGGTCACATCGTGCCCCGGTACACCGGTGCAGAAGCGATTAACTACACTCTAGAGCGTGCTCGCCCTCGAGCCGCCGGCCGGCGGACCGGGCGAGGGAGGGGTCGGAAATCGGTGTACGCGATCGGAATCGACATCGGCGGGACGAAGATCGGCGGCGCCGTCGTCGACGAATCGGGTGCGATCATCGCCCAAGACAGGGTCCCCTCTCCGGCGGCGCACGCCGACCAGATGGAAGACGCGGTGGCCGCGATGATCACGCGGCTGAGCGCCTCATATGAGGTGTGTGCGGCCGGGGTCGCCGCGGCCGGCTTCGTCAATTCGAAGACGGGCGTCATCTATTACGCGCCGAACATCCAGTGGCGCGAAGAACCCTTCCTCGACGAGATGCGCGGGCGCGTCGACCTACCGCTCCTCGTCGAGAACGACGCGAACGCCGCCGGCTGGGGAGAGTTCCGGTTCGGGGCCGGCCGCGGCGTCGGCGACATGGTGATGTTGACCATCGGCACGGGCGTCGGCGGCGCGATCATCGGCGACGGGCGCCTCTTCCGCGGCGGCTTCGGCGCCGGCGCGGAACTTGGCCACATGCGGGTCGTTCCGGGCGGGCTGCCCTGCGGCTGCGGCATGCGCGGCTGTATCGAGCAATACGGCTCGGGCCGTGCCCTGCAGCGTTTTGCGAATGACCTGGCCGACGCGGGGGGGATCGGCTCGGTCCTCGCCGCACGCCGTGCGGCGGACGGCGGCGACTTGAGCGGCCAGGCCATCGCCGACCTTGTGGCCAAGAACGACCCGGGGGCGTTGGCGGCGGTGCGAGAGCTGGGGGGGTGGATCGGCCAGGCGTGCGCCAGCCTCGACGCGATCCTCGACCCCGAGGTCTTCATCTTGGGTGGCGGCGTCGCGCAGCTGGGCGACCCTCTTCTCGGCGCGGTGCGCGCCGGGTTCCTCGCGAGCCTGCCGGCCCGGGGCTATCACCCGGAACCGACGTTCCGCACCGCGCTGCTCGGCAACCGGGCCGGCGCGGCGGGCGTGGCCGACCTCGCCCGCCTCAGCGTGCAGGGCGACTAAGGGCGAGGCGGGCGATGCTCTACTGGTTCCTGAAGTACTTCCTCATCGGGCCCACGCTGCGCATGGTGTTCCGACCCTGGGTGGTGGGGGGCGAAAACCTGCCGCGTTCCGGGGCCGTGATCATGGCAGGCAACCATCTCTCGTTCATCGACTCGATCTTCCATCCGC
>DASTNL010000220.1:0-8088 GCA_035720905.1 Microbacteriaceae bacterium | reverse complement strand
GACTTCGCGAACGGCGCGCAGACGGTGATCGACGAGTTCGTCACGTCGGCCGAGCAGAAGTGGGGGCAGCGCTCCTCCCTCGTTCTGCTCTTGCCGCACGGTTACGAAGGCCAGGGGCCCGACCATTCCTCCGCCCGCATCGAGCGTTACCTCCAGATGTGTGCCGAAGACAACCTGACCGTCGCACAGCCCTCCACCCCGGCCTCCTACTTCCACCTGCTGCGCCGACAGGCGTATTCGCACCCTCGCAAACCGCTCGTCGTCTTCACGCCGAAGTCGATGCTGCGCCTGCGCGGTGCGACGAGCGAGGTCGCCGATTTCACGAGCGGCCGCTTCGAGCCGATCATCGACGACCACGGCGTGGCAAACAAGGCCGGTGTGCGTCGGGTGCTCCTCACCTCCGGCAAGCTGTATTACGACCTCGCCAGCCACCTGGAGAAGAACCCCGACGACCGGATCGCCGTCGTGCGGGTGGAGCAGTACTACCCGCTGCCCGCGGCCCGGCTGACCGAGGTGCTGGCCGGCTACCCGAACGCGGAGCTTTTCTGGGTGCAAGAGGAGCCGGAGAACCAGGGCGCTTGGCCGTACATGATCGTGGAGACCTCGAAGCTCGGCCCGCGCCCCCTGGGCGTCATCTCCCGGGCCGCATCGGCCTCTCCTGCAACCGGCTCCGCCAAGCGTCACGCCGCCGAGCAGAACGAGTTGGTCACCCGGGCGCTCGCCTTCTAGCCGGCGGAGCGCGCGCCCGCCCTCCCCGACGTCGCACGCGCCGGTGAGGGCGGGCAGCAGTGACGCTTCGCCCGCCGATCGCCGGCCGCGCCTGGCGCCGGCCGCGCCCCTACAGCGTGTGGCTGGCTTGGAAGGTGCGGATCGCGGTCAAGACCTGCGCCCGCAACTCTTCGGGGGCGGCCTCGTCGCGGCAGGCCCGGCGCACGGTGTCGGTCAGTGCGACGCCGACACGATGCTCGCGCGCGCAGTCGGGGCAACTCTGCAAGTGCTCACGAATGTCGGCGGCGTCTTCTTTGCACAACTCGTGGTGCAGGTACTCCTCGAGATCCTCTCTGGCCTTCTGGCATCCACAGTCGCTCATGCGATACTCCCGGAATCGTGCACGCCCGGCGCCGCAGAAAGGTATCCACGGTCTCGGGCATAATCGGACAACCGGGCCCGCAGGAGCCGTCTGCCACGATGCAGCCTGCTCATCACCGTCCCGATCGGGGTGTTCATCATGTCGGCGATCTCCTGGTAGGAGAACCCCTCCACATCCGCCAGGTACACGGCCAGGCGGAAATCTTCCGGCACCTCTTGGAGCGCGTCTTTGACCGCCCCGTCAGGCAGATGGTCGAGCGCCTCCGCCTCCGCCGAACGGGTGGAGGACGCGGCCGTGCGCGAGACCGCGCCGCCCAGCTGCCAGTCTTCGAGGTCTTCCAAGGTGCCTTGGAAGGGCTCTCGCTGCTTCTTGCGGTACGTGTTGATGAAGGTGTTGGTGAGGATGCGGTAGAGCCAGGCCTTCAGGTTCGTACCCTGTTTGAACTGCCGGAACGCCGCAAACCCCTTGACGAACGTCTCCTGCACCAGGTCTTGCGCGTCCGTGCGGTTGCGCGTCATACGCAGGGCCGCCCCATAGAGCTGATCCATGTAGGGCAGAGCCTGCTGCTCGAAGAGCACGTCCAAGTCGTCTGTCGCGGCCGTCATCACGGCCCAGTCTAGGGTGTCCGCCGCGGCGTGGCGCGTCGTTTCCGGTGCCCATGAAGGCCCACGTGTCAACACCGTCTGCATCACGCACTCCTCCCCGTGAACACTCCCGCGACACCTGCCGAGGGCCGCCCCGCCCCCGCCGGTCTGCGGCCCTTCGACCTCATGTTTCCGGCGTCTACCGAACCGACCCGGTGTCGTTGTCGTGCACGCCACCGATACCCTGGAGAAGTCATGTTGATCTCCAAATATTCCGCACCGGACTTCAACCCTTACCAGAACGAAGATCCGGAGGAGCCGCCGACGTTGTGGGCGGCTCCGCACGCCCAGGGGCCGCTCCGGGCGAGCCTCACGCTGCCGGGGTCGAAGTCGCTGACCAACCGGGAACTGGTGCTCGCGGCGCTCGCCGACGGGCCCTCCACCCTGCACGCACCGCTGCATTCTCGCGACACCGACGGAATGGCCGACGCCTTGCGCGCGCTGGGCGTCACGATCGACGAGGTCAGCGAGCCAGGCGCCTTCGGCAAGGATTGGCGGGTCACCCCCGGCGAGCTGGTCGGCTCCACGACCATCGACTGCGGGCAGGCCGGCACCATCATGCGCTTCCTTCCGCCCGTCGCCGCGCTCGCGCTCGGCCCGACGACGATCGACGCCGACGCCTCGGCGCGTTCCCGACCCATGTCGGCGCTCATCGACGCGTTGCGGCTCGCCGGCGTCGACATCAACGACGACGGCCGCGGCCGGTTGCCGTTCACCGTGCATGGCACGGGTCGCCTGCCCGGCGGCGAGGTGAGCGTCGACGCCTCGGCCTCCAGTCAGTTCCTCTCGGCGCTGCTTCTGGCCGGTGCCCGGTTCGAGCAGGGCATCCACGTCACGCATACCGGGCCCAGCCTGCCGAGCCTGCCGCATATCCGCATGACCGTGGCCTGCCTCGCGGCCCACGGCGTCGCGGTGCACGAACCCGGCCCTGCGCAGTGGCTGATCGAGCCCGGAGCGATCCGTGCCACCGACACCACGATCGAGCCTGACCTCTCTAACGCCGCGCCCTTCCTCGCCGCCGCGCTCGTCGCCGGCGGCAGTGTGACAATCGAGGGCTGGCCGGCGACGACCACGCAGGTCGGCGGCCAGCTGGTGCGGTTCCTGCCGCTGTTCGGCGGAAAGGTCGAGGCCGCGGACGGCAGGCTGACGGCCACCGGCACGGGCCGAGTCTCCCCCGTGCGGCTCGACCTCAGCGAGGCCGGCGAGCTCGCGCCGACACTCACCGCGCTCGCCGCGCTCGCCGACGGCCCGAGCGACATCACGGGCATCGGGCACATCCGTTTTCACGAGACCGACCGTATCCAGGCGCTCACCGACGAGATCAACGCGTTGGGCGGCCAGGTGACGGCCACCCCGGATGGGCTGCACATCGAGCCGCGGGCATTGCACGGCGGGGTGTGGCAGAGCCACGACGACCATCGGATGGCGACGAGCGGGGCGCTCCTGGGCCTCGCGGTGCCCGGCGTCGAGATCGACGGCATCGGGTCGACGGCGAAGACGCTGCCGCAGTTCCCAGAGCTTTGGACCCGGATGTACGCGGAGCACGGCTAAGGGCCCGATGTCCTGGTGGGATGACGCCGACGGGCCGGACGACGACGAGGGCCCAGACGAATCCGACGTGCGGGTCCGCCCGAACCCCCGCGGCTCCCGGCCGCGCACGAAGCGTCGCCCCGCGCATGCCGGCGCCACCGCGGGTTTCGTCACCGCCGTCAACCGCGGCCGCTACACGGTGCTTCTCGACGCCGACGCGGGTACCAGAGCGGGCGAGGACGAACCGCCCGGCGGGAAGGCGGCATCCGACCCGCCGCACGCCGCCGGGCGCACCGTCAACGCGGCGCGCGGCAGCGGGCTGCGCCGGGAACGGGTCGTCACGGGCGACTTCGTCGACCTCGTCGGCGACCGTACCGGCGCGCCCGGCTCCCTCGCCCGCATCGTGCGCATCCACCCGCGCTCCAGTCTGCTGCGCCGCAGCGCTGACGACACCGACCAGGTGGAACGCATCGTCGTGGCGAACGCCGACCAGATGCTCATCGTCGTCGCGGCCTCACGGCCGAGGCCGCGCGTGCGCCTCGTCGACAGGCTGCTCGTAGCGGCGTACGACGCGGAGATCAAGCCTCTGCTCTGCGTCACGAAGGCCGACGAGGCCGACCCCGCGCCGTTCCTCGCGCAATTTCGCGGCCTCGGCCTCACGACGTTCGCAAGCGGCTTGACGTCGCTGCCGCACGCCGCGCTGACCGCGGCGCTGGCCGGCCATCGCACCGTGCTCATCGGGCATTCCGGCGTGGGCAAGTCAACCCTCATCAACAGGCTCGTGCCGGGCGCCCTGCGCGCGACGGGGCAGGTGAACGCGGTGACCGGCCGCGGTCGGCACACCTCCTCCTCGTCGAGGGCCTTGAAGGTGCCCTCCGACCCGCCTGGCTGGGTCATCGACACCCCGGGGGTGCGTTCGTTCGGCCTGGGGCATGTCGAGACCGCGCACGTCGTGGCGGCCTTCGACGAGGTCGCCGCACTCGCTGCGCTCTGCCCCCGAGGGTGCCGCCACACGCCGGAGACGACGGGCTGCAGGCTTGCCGCGGCCCTCCGAGACGACACGGTGCCGGCGGCCACCCGGGCCCGGATCGACTCGGTGCTGCGGCTCCTCGCCGCGCTCGGACCCCCCGGCGACGACGGAGGCGCCACGACGCGACAGCCACAACCGTGACACCCTGGTGACATGGCAACGAACACATTGGCGAAGGGCGAGAGCGCCCCAGAATTCACTCTGCCCGATCAAGACGGCGCCCAGGTGGCGTTAGGCGACTTCGCCGGGCGGAACCTCTTGGTCTACTTCTACCCCGCCGCGATGACGCCGGGCTGCACGACGGAGGCCTGCGACTTTCGCGACAGCCTCGACGCGTTGAAGGCAGCCGGCTACGGCGTGGTGGGGATATCTAAGGACGACCCGGCGACGCTGAAGAAGTTCCAAGAGCGCGACCACCTGACGTTTCCGCTCTTGAGCGACCCCGATCTCGCCGTGCACAAGGCGTACGGGGCTTACGGCGAGAAGACGACGTACGGCAAGACCTCGGCGGGCGTCATCCGCTCGACGTTCGTGGTGAACGAGGCGGGCAAGATCGTCTCGGCCCAATACAACGTGAAGGCGACCGGGCACGTGGCACGGCTGCGCAAAGAGCTCGGCCTCTAGGTCGCGCCTCGTCGCTTCGTCAGATCAGGTTCCGGCAGGCCGCATGCCGCGCGCCGTCAGCGCGCAGAGAAGGCCGGCGAGCGCCAGGAGTAGCACCAGCCACGACAAGACCGGGTGCCCGCTGTCGCCGGCCGCCCCGGCTGCGGCCGCGCCCTGCAGAATCTGCCAGGTGATCGCGGCGGCCCGCACCCAGGAACGCCTGCGGGGCGCCGCGATCGCGGCGAAGGCGAGCCACACCCCGGCGACGAGCGCAAGCACCAAGATCGCCACGGCGCTGGCGTACGACGTGGGTCGTTGCACGACGAGGTCGACGACGATGACGACGGTCACGACGGCCATCAGCAAGACTTCAAGCCAGAGGACGACGGTCAGCCCGGCCACCGGGATCGAGACGGCACGCCCGCCGGTCAGACCCGGTGCGTCACGGGGTTCGGGGGCTTTGGTCACGACGGGATCCTGTACGAAGCTATTGATTTGGCGTGGTGTCTATGCGACGATGTTCTCCGTCGAGTCGTTGCTCACAAGGTGGTGGGCGGGCATCTGTCAGCAGACCTGCCGCGTTCGGACCCGGCGTCCACACCACATCTTAGGCCGCGCGCCTCCTCGCGCGAACAGGCCTTCCCGAAGGAGCACCATGGACTGGCGCGATCAGGCCGCTTGCCTCAATGCCGACCCCGAGCTGTTTTTCCCCGTAGGCAACACGGGCCCGGCGCTGGAGCAGATCGAGAAGGCCAAGGCAATCTGTGCCCGGTGCCCGGTGACCGAGATTTGCCTGCAGTACGCGCTGGAGACCGGCCAGGACCACGGCGTCTGGGGCGGCCTTTCGGAAGATGAGCGGCGCGCCCTGAAGCGCCGCGCCGCCCGCGCCCGTCGCGCCTCCTGACGGTCGCGCCCGGGGCCGGGCTTCGACGGGCCCCGACGGATCGCCTTCCGGCCGCCCTGCCCTCTGACGTGGGCCGGCCGAGCGAGCAGCGCCGTCGCGCCCGACCCGCCCCTCACGTCACGAGGCAGCAGCGATGAGGTAGCGCAGCGGAACCTCGATGGTCACCTCCGTGCCCTGGCCCATGAGCGTATGCCAGTCGATGCTGCCGCCCAGTTCGCCCTGAATCAAGGTGCGCACGATCTGGGTGCCGAGCCCGGAACCGACCTTGCCCTCTGGCAGCCCGGAACCGTTGTCGACGACCTTGACGGAAAGGTGCTCGTCGGTGCGTTCCGCGACGATCTCGACGGCGCCCTCCCGGCCGACGAGGCCGTGTTCGACCGCATTGGTGACGAGTTCGGTCAGCGCCAGGGCCAGCGGCGTGGCATATGTGCTCGGCAGCTCGCCGAACTTACCCGTCGATTTCGGATGCACGGTCGTGCCGTGGTTCGCCGCCACCTCGGCGACGAGGATCAGCACGCGGGCGAAGACCTCATCGAAGTCGACGACCTGGTCGAGGCCCTCGGAGAGCGTGTCGTGCACGACCGCGATCGCGCCTACGCGCCGTTGCGCCTGGCTGAGAGCCTCCCGAACCTCCTCCGAATGAGTGCGGCGGGCCTGGATGCGCAGAAGTGAGGCGACCGTCTGCAGGTTGTTCTTCACCCTGTGGTGGATCTCGCGAATCGTCGCATCTTTCGTGATGAGCTCGCGCTCTTGGTGACGCAGCTCGGTGACGTCGCGGCACAGCACGATCGCACCCGTGCGCTTGCCGTTTTTGCGGATCGGGATGGCCCGCAAGGCAACGGTCACCCCCCTCGATTCGAGATCGGTACGCCAGGGGGCGCGGCCGGTCACGACGAGGGGCAACGATTCGTCGGCCTCGCCATCGCCGCCATCGCTCCCCCCGCCACCCCGCACGATCTGCGTCGTCACATCGGCCAAGGACTCCCCCTCCAGCTCGCCCGTGAAGCCGATGCGGTTGAAGGCAGAAAGCGCGTTCGGGCTCGCGAACGTCGTGACGCCGTCCTCGTCGATGCGAATGAGACCGTCGGATGCCCGGGGCGCGCCGCGGCGCGGCCCGGTGGGCGCGCCCGCATCGGGGAAGTCACCGGCCGCGATCATCGCGAAGATGTCGCCGGCGCAGGCATTGAACGTGGTCTCCTGACGGCTCACGGAGCGGGCCTCGCCAAGATTGTTATGCCGGGTGACGACGGCAACGGGCACGGCGGCCACCTCAGAGGAGTGCGGGTCGAGCCGGCGCACGACGGGCACCGCGAGCACGTTCGTCGGCGTCTCCTCGTACCAGTCGGGTGCGGTGGAGTCGACGAGCGCGGCCGTCTCGAACGCGGCCGTCACCTGGTCGTGCCATTCCGGCCTGATCGGCTGGCCGACGAAGTCGCGATAGAAAAGGGTGGCGGCGCCGGAGGGCCTCGCCTGGGCGACGGCGATGAAACTTCCGCCTGGCGTCGGCACCCACAGCACGACGTCGGCGAATGCCAGGTCGGCCAAGAGCTGCCAGTCTCGCACCAGCCGGTGGATCCAGTCTGCAGCACCCTGCTGGACGCCCTGCGCAAGAACGAGTTCACTCAGCGTCGGCACGGTGCCAGTCTACGGTCGGTCCGCCACCCCACGAGTGCCTGAAGGGCACCATCACATGCCACGAGCGGCGCCGGCGCGCCGGGGCCGGTGGCGGCGGGAGGACGACGTCGGCCAGCCGACGTACCGCCACACGCGCCGGCGAGCGCGCCGCCACGTCGGCGAGGCCCCGGCCGGCGAGAGCCACCCGGCCGAAGGCGCGCGGGTCGTCGGGAACCAGCACCGGGTCTACTATGCCACCGAAACGTTCCAAGACAGAGCGCACCTGATAGGCCTGACCGGGAGCAGCGCCCTTTCCGGCGACCCGGTTCACGACGACCGTGGGTTGCACGCCGGGCAACAGCTCACCAAGCTCCGCGTGGGAGCGCACCAGGCGGGAGATGCCCACCGGATCGGCAGAGCCGACGAGCACGATCCGGTCGGCGGAACGCAGCGCGGCGATCGTCGCCGCGTTGCGCCGGGGCGCGAAGACGTCGCTGGAGAGCTCTTCATCGGCCTCCACGCTGAACCCGGTGTCGAGCACGGTGACACCGGCCCAGCCACGCACTGCCGCGACGACGTCGGCCACCCGTTCCTCGGAGAGCTCCGGCCAACGGGCCGGCTGCGTGATGCCTGTCAGCACCTTGACGGTGCCGCCGCGCGCCCGGTAGGCGGT
>DASTNL010000219.1:0-4281 GCA_035720905.1 Microbacteriaceae bacterium | reverse complement strand
GCGCTCCACGGTGGCGAATGCGCTCGAAGACCTCGGCTGGTACGTCGTCGACAATCTGCCGCCGCAGATGCTGCGCCCTCTCATCGAACTCGCGAGCCGCGCCGGGGAGCGGCTGCCGAAGATCGCGGCGGTCGTCGACGTGCGAGGGCGGGACTTCTTCGCCGACATCGAAGACATCGTGCACAGCCTGCGGCTCGGCACCCGCGCGCGCATTCTTTTCCTGGAGGCGACCGACGAGGCCCTCGTGCGCCGGTTCGAGTCGGTGCGCCGCCCGCATCCCTTGCAGGGCCAGGGCACGCTCCTCGACGGCATCGCCGCCGAACGCACGCGCCTCACCGACCTCAGGGCCGCCTCTGACATCGTCATCGACTCTTCCGACCTCAACATCCACCAACTGGCCACGAGCGTCGCCACCCTCTTCGCGACCGGCGACCGGGACGAGATGCGGGTCACCGTCATGAGTTTCGGGTTCAAATACGGCGTGCCGACCGACGCCGACATGGTGGTCGACACGCGCTTCTTGCCCAACCCGTTCTGGGTGCCGGAGCTGCGGCACCACACCGGCCTCGACGAAGACGTCGCGCAGTACGTGTTCGCCAGCGCCTCGGCCGGCCCGTTCCTCGACAAGTACAATGAGGTTCTGCGCCTCGTCATCGACGGCTACCGGGCCGAGAACAAGCGGCACCTCGTGGTGGCGGTCGGCTGCACCGGCGGCAAACACCGGTCGGTGGCCATAGCGGAAGAGCTTGGCCGGCGGCTCACGCAGATGCCCTCGGTGACGAGCTCCGTGCAGCATCGCGACCTCGGCCGGGAGTGACACGGCCGCAAGGAACACGCGCCGGCCGCACGGCACCTAACGATCCTCGAGAAAGGCATCCTCAAGAGTGGCACTAACGGCCGACGTCAAAGCGGAACTCGTCGTCTTTCCCATCACCAAGACGCGGGTGCGTGCCGCCGAACTCACGGCGACGTTGCGGTTCTCCGGCGGGCTGCACCGCATCTCGGGCAGGATCGCCGTCGAAAGCGAGCTCGACAGCCCGGAGCTCGCGGTGCGGGTGCGAAAGACCCTTGCCGAGGTGTACGCGGTGCGCAGCGACGTGGCGGTGATCGCGGGCGGGGACGGCAAGCACAGCCGGCACTTCATCGTGCGGGTCGTCGCGGGCGGCGAGACGTTGGCGCGCCAGACGGGCCTCCTCGACCTTCGGCATCACCCGGTTCGCGGGCTGCCGAACAAGCTCACCACCGGCAACCCGACCGAGTTGGCCGCCGTGTGGCGCGGCGCCTTCCTTGCGGCCGGCACGCTCAGCGACCCGGGTCGGTCGGCGGCGCTCGAGGTCGCGAGCCCCGGCAACGAGGCCGCGATGGCGCTGGCGGGCGCGGCGATCAGGTTGGGAGTCTCGGCGAAGTCTCGCGAGGTGCGCGGCACGCATCGCGTGGTCGTGCGCGACGGCGAGGCGATCGCACGTCTTCTGACCTTGATGGGCGCGCATCACACGGTGGCCCGGTGGCAGGAGATGCGCAAGCGTCGCGAGGTGCGCGCGAGCGCCAACCGGCTCGTCAACTTCGACGACGCGAACTTGCGGCGTTCGGCACAGGCCGCGGTCACCGCCTGCGCCCGCGTCGAGCGCGCCTTCGAGATCCTCGGCGACGACGTCCCGGAGCACCTGCGCTACGCCGGATCTTTGCGTCTGACGCACCGGGAGGCGAGCCTCGACGAGCTCGGACGTCGGGCGGAGCCCCCGCTCACCAAAGACGCCGTCGCCGGCCGCATCCGGCGCCTTCTGGCGATGGCCGACAAGCGCGCCCAACAGCAGGGCGTGCCGGGCACCGAGGCCGCGCTGCCCATGCCGGCCGCGGCCGACGAGGTCTGAGGCCGGGCACACACGGGCACCGTCCGTGCCCGGCGGCCATACGGCCTAGACTCAAAAACGTTGTTCCGACAGCGCCCGAAGACTTCTGGCGCACACGACCCTCGAGGAGGTCACCGAGAATGGCCGAGTACACACTGGCAGATCTGCCATATGACTATTCCGCTCTTGAGCCGCATATCAGCGGCACCATCATGGAACTTCACCACGACAAGCACCATGCCGGCTATGTGAAAGGCGCGAACACCGCGATCGAGAAGCTGGCCGCGGCCCGTGACGCGAACGACTTCACCAACATCACGAAGCTTCAAAAAGACCTCGCCTTCAACCTGGCCGGGCACGTGAACCACACGGTGTTCTGGAAGAACCTCTCGCCCGACGGCGGCGACAAGCCGCAGGGCGAGCTGGCCGCAGCGATCGACGAGTTCTTCGGCTCGTTCGACAAGTTCCGCGCACACTTCACCGCCTCGGCGCTCGGCATCCAGGGCTCCGGATGGTCGATCCTCGCGTGGGACGCGCTGGGCGGCAAGCTCATCATCGAGCAGCTGTACGACCACCAAGGCAACCTCGCCACCTCGACCGTGCCACTCCTCATGATCGACATGTGGGAACACGCTTTCTACCTGGACTACAAGAACGTCAAGGGCGACTACGTCAAGGCCTACTGGAACATCGTCAACTGGGCCGACGTAGCACGCCGGTTCGAGGCCGCCAGGCAGAAGACGTCGGGGCTGCTGCTACTGTCGTAACGGGTCGCGGTGTCCCGGTGCCGGGCCACCCGGGACACCGCCGTCACGGCCTGTCCATGTCATCGCGCCTGGAGCGCATCACCAATCAGGAGTACTACGTGTCCGTAAAAATCGGGATCAACGGTTTCGGCCGCATCGGTCGCAACTATTTCCGTGCCGCCCTGGCCAAGGGCAGTGACCTCGACATCGTCGCGGTCAACGACCTTACCGACAGCAAGACGCTCGCCCACCTGCTGAAGTACGACTCGGTCGGCGGTCGGCTGGGCGCGGAGGTCACGACCGACGGAGACGACATCGTCGTGAACGGCAAGGCGATCAAGGTGCTGGCCGAGCGCGATCCCGCGAACCTGCCGTGGAAAGAGCTCGGCGTCGACATCGTTATCGAGTCGACCGGTTTCTTCCGCAAGGCCGCCGATGCCCGCAAGCACATCGAGGCCGGGGCGAAGAAGGTCATCATCTCGGCGCCGGCCTCCGGGGAAGACATAACCCTGGTGCTGGGCGTCAACGAGGACAAGTACGACCCGGCGAACCACGACATCATCTCAAACGCCTCCTGCACGACGAACTGCCTCGCGCCGCTCGCCAAGGTGCTGCTCGACAACTTCGGCATCGAGCGCGGCTTCATGACGACCGTGCACGCCTACACCGCCGACCAGAAGCTGCAAGACGGCCCGCACAACGACCTGCGCCGCGCACGCGCTGCGGCGATCAACACGGTGCCGACCTCGACTGGCGCCGCGAAGGCGATCGGCCTCGTCCTGCCGGAGCTCGTCGGCAAGCTCGACGGTTTCGCACTGCGGGTGCCGGTGCCGACCGGCTCCATCACCGACCTGACCGTCGAGGTGAGCCGCCCGGCCACCGTCGACCAGATCAACGCGGCCTACCGGGCCGCCGCAGACGGCCCGCTCAAGGGGATCCTCGGCTACACGTCGGACCCGATCGTCTCGGGTGACATCGTCGCCGACCCGCGCTCGTCGATCTTCGACTCCGGGCTGACCAAGGTCATCGGCAACCAGGTCAAGGTCGTCGCCTGGTACGACAACGAGTGGGGCTACTCGAACCGCCTCGTCGACGTCACCGAGTACATCGCCAAGCGCCTTTAAGTTCGGGGACAGGCACGTGACGTTACGTACCTTGGCAGCGCTTCGCCCGCTGGCCGGTAAACGCGTCGTGGTTCGCTGCGACCTGAACGTACCGATCGCCGAGGGGAAGATCGGCGACGACGGGAGGGTGCGCGCGTCACTGCCCACCCTGAACGCGTTGCGGCGTGCCGGTGCACGGGTCGTCGTCATCGCCCACCTCGGGCGCCCGAAGGGGCCGGACGAGGCCCTCAGCCTCGCGCCAGTCGCCCGACGGCTGGAGGAGCTCCTGGGCGCCCCGGTGCGTTTCGCCACGGACACGGTCGGGCCGGAGGCCGCCCGCACGGTCGAGGCGCTGCAGGACGGCGACGTCGCGGTTCTCGAGAACCTGCGGTTCAGCCCCGACGAGACGAGCAAAGATGAGGCGGTTCGCACGAGGTTCGCGCGCCGTCTTGCCGCGTTCGGCGACGCCTTCGTTTCCGACGGGTTCGGCGTGGTGCATCGCGCACAGGCCAGCGTCGTCGACCTCGCGAGGCTCCTGCCCAGCGCGGCGGGAACGCTCGTCGAACGGGAGACCGGCGTGCT
>DASTNL010000218.1:0-7456 GCA_035720905.1 Microbacteriaceae bacterium | reverse complement strand
GCGCTCCAGAAGACGCTCGCCCCGCACCACACGATGAAGCACAGCACCGAGACCGGCAGGAGGCCGGTCCACTCGATGAAGCGCAGCTGGGCGAGGAGCGAGGCGGAGGCGAGCAGCACGAGACTCGCCACGGCGCCGATGAGCCCCGGCCAGCCGATCACGCTGCGGATCAGGTAGGTGCCGAACGCGACCGCCACGATCCCGAGGCTCAACGCCGCCGTGAATCGCGGCGCGGCGAGGAAGCGCGAGGCCACGCCGGCGCGGCGGTAGAACGCCTCCGCCGTCATCGGCGGCCCTGGAGCGCCTCGCCGGACTCGTGGCCGTGCGGCCGGGCGAGGCGTCGTGCGTCGTCGCCCGGCGCGTCTGCGCCGGGGCCCGGGTCGATCTGCCCCTGGGCCGACTTCAGGCTGAAGGCGACGAGCAGCATCCAGCCGCCCTCGATGAGCAGCCTGCTCTCGGCCAGGGACTGCGCGAGGTAGGCGACGAAGATGAGGAACGGCACGAGGGCCAGCGCACGCCGCGCCGTGTCACCGTGGGCGGCCGGCACCTTGGGGCTGTCGACCGCCAAGAACCAGAGTCGCCACAGGGTCGTGGCGCACAGCGCGGCGAAGATCACGAGGCCGACGATGCCCACTTGCATCCAGACGTCGAGCCATGCGTCGTGCGCCTGCAGGTACTCCACCCCGTCTTGCACGGCGAGCCCTTTGAACGGCTTCACCCACGGCGCCCAGTAGCTCGTCCAGCCCCAGCCGAAGGCCGGCCGCTGCCGGGCGAGCTGGGCGACCGAATGCCAGATCACGGTGCGGCCCGTCAAGGTGTCGGTCTTGCCGAGCAGGGCCAGAAGCGGGCCGCGCAGCGCCAACACCGCGAGGATGGCCGCCACCGCCGAGGCCGCCGCGGTCACGTACACCCTGCGCCGGTGCTCCTCTGGCCGATGCCGGCACCACACGGCGAAGACGAATGCCAGCAACACGACGAAGGCCGCCGCCACGACCGTGGACGAACGGGTGAGAACGACGCAGAGCGCGGCCGCGACGAGCCAGGAGACGCCCCGCATCCGGCGCACCGCGCCGTCGGCCAACTGGGCGCCGAACACGATGACCGCCAGAAGCGCGCACATGCCGAGGATGTTGCTGTTGCCGACGATCCCCTGAATGCGGCCGCCGTGGAGAAGCACGTTCCGGCTCCAGTAGAAGGCCTCCGGGTGTGGACCCGGCCCGTAGTTCGTCCAGAACGGCAAAATCTGGTGCCGCACGAGGAGAGACACGACCAGCTCGAAGAGGAGCGAGAGCCCCACGATCCACCGCAGGGCGTTCGCGAGGGCCCGCACCAGCTCCGCCCACGACAGGGCCAGGGCCAGGAACGCCCCGACCGCCGTCGTCGAGAGCTGCGCGATGTCGGCCAGCACCGTCACGGCACGGTAGTCGGACCAGCCGACCGACGCGATGATGAGCACGAGGAAGAGCCCCAGCCACACGGGCGGCAGCGAAACACGGCGCCTGCGTGTCAAAAGCACGATCGAGGTGACGACGATGGCCGCGGCGAGTGCGCCCCAGCCCCACCAGCCGATGAAGTCACGCCAGAAGCCCCCGGCGAGCCCGGTGAACAAGGCCAGCGTCGCAACAAGGCGCGTGAAAGACCCTGCCGGGCCCGCCTGGCCGGTAAGCACGCTGCGATGGCCGGGCGGGCTCGGCTGCGCGATCATGGCATACAGCGTATTGCCCGAGTTTGTTGATACGGTGACCGCGTCGGTCGTCCACGAAGGATGCGACAAGGGGAGGGGTGCGCATGCTCGTGCCCATCGCCAACACGCCGCGGCCCTACGCGTGGGGTTCTCACACGGCGATCGCGGAGCTGTTCGGCAGGCCGCCCAGCGGCGCTCCGGAGGCGGAGGTCTGGTTCGGCGCCCACCCGGGCTCCCCGAGCCGCATCGTCGACACGACTCTCAGCGGCGGGGCGGCGAGCCTCGACGCGTGGATCCGTCGGGACCCGGCCGCGGCACTCGGCCCGGCGTGGCGGCCCGGCTCCGAACCTGCTCTCGAGGCGCCGCGGCTGCCGTTCCTTCTCAAAGTGCTCGCTGCCGAGCGCCCGCTCTCCCTGCAGGTGCATCCGAGCGCGGCCCAGGCCCGCGCCGGTCATGCGCGAGACGACGAGGCCGGCCTCGCTCCCGACGACCCGGCGAGGGACTACCGCGATCCATACCCGAAGCCCGAGATGATCGTCGCCGTCAGCCGCTTCGACGCGCTGTGCGGCTTTCGCCCGCTCGATGCGTGCCGCAGGCTCGTTCGACAGTTGAGCGAGGTGGGCGGGCTCGGCGCCGACCGGCGCGCCGCGCTCGCCGCCCTCGCCGCGCGGCTGGCGCCGCCGGCTGTCGATGTGGCACCCGGCGGCCAGGCCACTCCCGTCGGCCGGGCGCTTGCCGGCGCCGTCGAATGGATTCTCGCCGGCTCGGCCGGCCCCGCCTTGGTCGAGGCGGTCGTGGCCCAGGCGCGGCGTATCGCCGACGGCGTCGACGCCGACCGGGATGCGGAGTTGCAGGCGGCGGCACGGTTGACGCTCGACCTCGCGGAGTACCACCCGGGCGACCCCGGTATCGTCTTGAGCCTGCTCTTGAACCGTGTCTGCCTGCAGCCTGGCGAGGCCCTCTTCCTGCCAGCCGGGCGGATCCACGCCTACCTGCACGGCCTCGGGATCGAGCTCATGGTCTCTTCCGACAACGTGCTGCGCGGCGGCCTCACCCACAAGCACGTGAACGTACCGGAGCTCGTGCGGGTGCTCGATGCGACGCCGAGGCCGGCCCGTCCCTTCACGGCGGCCGCCACCGGGCCCGGCGTCTGGGAGTATCGGCCCGACGCCACGTTCCGGCTCGCGCGGCTGCGGGCGGGGGCGGGTGTCTCGCCGGCCTTCCCGCTGCCCGGCGCGCCCGCCGTGCTGCTCTGCCTGAGTGGGGAGGTCGTCGCTTTCGGCACGGCCGGAGGCGGCGCCCCCGGCGCCGGCGAAGGGCGGGCCTGGCCGCTCACCCCGGGCCAGGGCCTCTACGTCACCCCCGACGAGACCGTCTTGCGCCTCGCCGGCACGGGCGAGGCGGTGCTCGCCACGACCGCCCTACCAACCGGAGGTGATCCACTCGATGCGGCACCGCAGTGACGGCTTGGGTGGCGGTCGTGCCGTGACAGGATCGCTGCTCCGCGGTTGATACGGTGTCGATGCGGCAGCGGGCAGAGACGGCAGAGCGGGTCGGGGAGTCGGCCGGAGGGGAAGAGCGCATGACGTGGCTTGTGACGGGCGGGGCCGGGTACATCGGGGCGCACGTCGTGCGGGCCTTCCTTGCCGAGGGGATCGACACCATCGTCCTCGACGACCTCTCCAGCGGGCATGACGGCTTCGTGCCGGACGGCGTGCGGCTCGTGCGGGCCTCGACCCTCGACCGCGATGCGCTCGACCGCCTCTTCGCGAAGGCTCACATCGACGGCGTCGTCCACGTCGCCGGCTTCAAGTACGCCGGCGTGTCGGTGCAACGCCCGTTGCACACCTACCGGCAGAACGTCACCGGCACGGCCGTGCTGCTGGAGGCGATGCGCGACGCCGGCGTCGGCCGGGTCGTCTTCTCTTCCTCCGCCGCCGTCTACGGCACCCCCGACGTCGACATCGTCACCGAGACGACGGCGAAGAGGCCGCAGTCGCCGTACGGCGAGTCGAAACTCGTCGGCGAGTGGTTGCTGCACGACGCCGGCGTCGCGCACGGCCTCGCCCATACCAGCCTGCGCTACTTCAATGTGGTGGGCTCCGGCAGCCCCGAGCTGCGCGACACGAGCCCGCACAACCTCTTCCCGCTCGTCTTCGACGCCCTCGCGGCCGGCCGTGTGCCGCAGATCAACGGCGACGACTACCCCACCCCCGACGGCACCTGCGTGCGCGACTATGTGCACGTCGCCGACCTGGCCCGTTCCCATGTGGCGGCCGCCCGCCGCCTGCAAGAGGGTCTGCCGGTGGAAGAGGCCTACAACCTGGGCAGCGGCGACGGCGTGTCGGTGCGGCAGATCATGACCGCCGTCGCCCAGGTGACGGGTATCGCGTTCGAGCCTTCCTTGGCGCCGCGTCGGCCCGGTGACCCGGCGCGGATCGTCGCTTCGGGGGAGCTCGCTGCCCGCGACCTCGACTGGCGCATGCGGCACAGCCTCACCCAGATGGTCGACAGCGCCTGGCAGGCGCGCCTGGCCGCCGATCAGTGAACGCCGGCCCAATAACCCGTCGGGACTTGACGCCGATGAATTACACGACTGTAATTATGTACGGCGTGTCCCGCCCGATATCCCGGGACGCGAGTGGGAGGGTGCTATGACGACGGATCTTCAGCCGCACGTCCCCGACGACTGGTTCGTCGATCCCCTCCACACGGGGTTCCCCTCCCGCCCCGGCACGCGTTTCCCGGTCGAGGCCGGCGAGACGGAAGACCCGCTCGCGTGGCAGGCGGACGCGCTCTGCGCGCAGACCGACCCGGAGATCTTCTTCCCCGAGAAGGGCGGCTCCACCCGGGAGGCCAAGAAGATCTGCGAGCAGTGCCCGGTGCGCCAGCAATGCCTGCAGTATGCGCTGCAGAACGACGAGCGCTTCGGCATCTGGGGCGGGCTCTCCGAGCGAGAACGTCGCCGGCTGCGTCGCGCCGGCTGAACGCTGCCGGGCCCGCCGCCGGCCGACATGCCCGGCGCCTCACAGGCCAAGGGGCCGTTGACGCATAGGCTTTCGGCGATGCCCACCACCGTGACGGCCGTCGTCGTATACCCGGGCGGCGGCGACCTCGAACGTACCCTCGCCGCGTTGGCCGGCCAGACCCGCCGCCCCGACCGTGTCGTGGTGGTCAAAACGTCGTCGCGCCTGCCGCAGCCGCCCGAGCGGCTCGCCGAAGGGGTGAACGCGGTCGTCACGGCCCACGAGAACGCCACGTTCGGCGCCGCCGTCGCGGCAGGCCTGGCCGAGCGGGCCGACCTGCCCGCCGAGGACGAGTTCTACTGGCTTCTCGATCACGACGTGTTCCCCGACGGGCGGGCGCTGGCGGCGCTCTTGGCCGCGATGGAGGCATCGCCTTCGGTCGGCGTCGCCGGGCCGAAGCTCGTCGACGCCGACGACCCCGAACGGCTCCGCGGCCTCGGCGAGACGCTGACGAGTCTCGGTGCCTCCGTCACCCTCATGACCGGCGGGCCGACCGGCCTCGACGGGGTGGGCGTCGGCAGCGACTATGCGGCGGGGGAACTAGACCAAGGCCAGCACGACCACATCAGCGACGTGCTCGGCGTCTCGGCGCGCGGCATGCTCGTGCGCGCCGGCCTGTGGCGGCGCGTCGACGGGTTCGACGTCGCGTTGGAGGCGGCCGACGACGGACTCGACCTGTGCGTGCGGGCGCGGCTGTGCCGGTATCGCGTCGTCGTCGTGCCGGAGGCTCGGGTCGCGGTAGCCGCGGCCGGTCGCAAACGTGCCTGGCACCGCAGCCGGCAACGTCACCGCCGCTATCGCCGGCGGCGTCGGGCTCAACTACACCGCCGTCTCGTCTATGCTCCCGCCCTCGCCTTGCCGTTGCATTGGCTGAGCCTGCCGCCTCTGGGCCTCGTGCGCATCCTCCTCTGGCTCGTGTGCAAGCGCCCCGGTCTCGTCTTTCCCGAGATCGCCGCCACGCTGCGCGTTTTCTTCTCTTGGCGTGCCGTGGGGCGGGCGCGCCGCACCCTCCGACGGGAGCGCGACGTCGGGTTCAGGGTCATCGCGCCCCTGCGCCTGCACCTCGGCGACGCCAGGCGTATGCGGGCGCTCGCGCGCGCCGCGGGGCGGCGGCGAGACGCGGCGGACGACGAGGAGGCGCTCTTCACCGAGGCCGGGTTCTGGGCGATCATCGCGGCTGCGCTGGCCGGCGTCATCCTCGCTCTGCCGATTCTCGGCCGGGCGAGCCTCGCCGGCGGTGGAATTCTGCCGCTCGGCTCGTTCCACGCCCTGTGGTCCGCCGCCGCCCACGGCCTTCGGCCGTACGATTTCGTGCTCGCCGTGCTTGGCACGCCGGTGTTCTGGCAGCCCTCCCTCGCCTTCGCGGCACTCTGGGTGGCGGCGTTGCCGCTGGCGGCTCTGGGCGCCTGGTTCGCCGCGACCACGCTCACCCGCCGCGCCGGCCTGCGGGCGGCGATCGCGCTCGCGTGGGCGTTCGCCCCGCCCCTTCTCGCGGCGCTCTACGACGGGCGAAGCGGCGCGCTGGTGTTCCACCTGCTGCTGCCGTGGATCGTCGTCGCCGCAGCGCACATCCCCCGTTCCTGGTCGGCGGTCGGCACGGCCGCCCTTCTCGTGGCGGCGGCGCTGGCCGCGGCGCCCTCCGCCTGGCCGCTCTTCGCCGCGGCCTGGCTCGTCGGCCTCGCGGTGGCGGGCCGCAGCCTCGGCCGCGCGCTCGCCCTGCCGCTGCCGGCGCTCTGCCTTTTCGCTCCCGCGGCCTGGCGTGCCTGGCCGAACCTGCCGGCGCTCTTCGCCGACCCGGGGGTGCCGGTGGTGGGCTCGCCGGGCGCCCCGTGGCAGGTGCTCCTGGGGCTGCCGCCGGCCGCCGCCGCCCGGCTGGCCTTACTGGTCCACGACGTGACGCCCGCCGCGTGGGGGCAGCTTTCCCTGCCGATGATCGTCGCGGCCCTCCTCTTCGCCGTGCCCGCGCTCATCGCCCTCGCCGCCACCTTTCTTTCTCACGCCGGTCGGGCCGGCCTCTGGCTCGGCCTCGCTCTGGCGGGCATGGTCGTGGCGCTCGTCGTCGGCCACGTGCCTTCTGGCTTCGTCGGCGAACAGCCGGTGACGATCGCGCCGGGCCCCGCACTCAGCGTGGCGTGGCTCGGGATTCTCGCGGCCGGCGTGACCGGCCTCGACGTGCTGGCGGCCTGGGCCGCGGCCCGGCGGGTGCGGCGGCATCCCACGACGCGGCGCCGTGACGCGTCCGTCGGCATCGGCGTTCTCACGTGGGCGGCGCTCTGCTCGGTGGCCCTCGCCTCGCTGCCCGTCGCGATCGCCCTCACTGCGGGCCACGGTCAGGTCGCGGCAGCCACCCGATCCGCCCTGCCCGCCGTCGTGACGGCGCAGGCGTCGACCAACCCGCAGGTCGGCACGCTACGCCTCACGGCCCAGCCCGGCGGCGGCCTGGGCGCGACGGTAGCGCGCGGCGCCGGGCAAAGCCTCGCAGGGCTCGCGCAGGCCGGGGCCGACCCGGGCCTGGCGCGCCTCGTCGGCGACCTCGCCACCCGCGGCCACGCCGGCACGAGCGCCGGGCTGAAGGGCAGGGGCATCGGCTTCGTGCTCGTCATGGCGCCCGCCCGGGCACCCGGGGCGGGCGTCACGGCGGCGGCCAGGGCGACGAGATCCCGTGTGCTTGGCGCGCTCGACGCCGACGCCACCCTGCAGCGGGTGCAGGCGGCCGGCGGCGAACGCCTGTACAGCGTGGCGGGCG
>DASTNL010000217.1:0-6187 GCA_035720905.1 Microbacteriaceae bacterium | reverse complement strand
GCCTCGGTGCTCGACACGGTCGGGGCGAAGGGCGTCGCGCAGCCTCCCAGCTCGGTCAAGGCGCCGGCCCTGACGGCGAACGGCAAGCCCGAGGTTCTCTACGTCGGCGCCGAGTACTGCCCGTTCTGTGCCGCAGAGCGTTGGCCGATGACCGTGGCGCTCTCTCGGTTCGGCACCTTTCAGGGTCTCGGCCTGACCTCGTCGGAGTCGAACGACGTCTACCCCAACACCGCCACGCTGAGCTTCCACGGTGCCACCTACACGAGCAAGTACGTCTCGTTCGTGGGCCGGGAGATCGAAGACCGCGCCGGCAAGCCGCTCGACAAGCTGACCGCCGCCGAGAAGACGGTGTTCTCCACCTACGACTCGGCCCCCTACACGCAGTCGGCCGGCGCGATCCCGTTCGTCGACGTGGGCGGCAAGTATCTGATCCACGGCGCCTCTTACGATCCACAAGTGCTGCACGGCAAGACGCACGCACAGATCGCCGAGGCTCTGCACGACCCGACCTCCGCGATAGGCAAGAACGTCGACGCGGTGGCGAACGTCATCACGGCCGCGATCTGCCAGACGACGGGCGGGCAGCCGGCGAAGGTCTGCACGAGCGCGGGGGTCGCCTCGGCCGCGGCAACGCTCAAATAGCGCCCGGCGAAGTCGCGGCCCCGACGCCCGGCTACCGCCTGCAGGCGCCCCATAAGGAGCAAGGATCGTGGCCGTCCGGGCGCCGCAGGCCGGCGTGCGCCCGCCTAGTCGAAGGCGAGGCCGACGAGCACGGGCTCGGGGTGCAACGTGATGCCGAACTCCGCCTGCACCCGGGTGCGCACGAACGCGGCGAGTTGCATCACCTCGGTCGCGCTCGCGCCGCCCGTGTTCGTGATGGCGAGCGTGTGTTTGCCGGAGATCGCGGCGCGGGAACCGGGCAGCCGGAATCCGCGGCGGATGCCCGACCGCTCGATCAGCCAGGCCGCGCTGAGCTTGACCGCCACGGCCCCGTCGAACGCGGGCGCCGGGCGAGGCTGCGTCACCGGGCCGGCCGCTTCGGGGGCCCCGAGCGGCACGACGACGTCGGGTGAATCGAGCGAGAGCGGCCAGCGGGGCGCGTCGACCGGCAACAGCCGCCGCGCCGCGTTCTCGTCGACGATCGGATTGGTGAAAAACGACCCGGCACTTCGCGTGTCGGGGTCGGAGGGGTCGAGCAGCATCCCCTTCGCCGCACGCAGCCCGAGCACGGCGTGGCGGAACGCGGCAAGCGGCACGCGCGTGCCGAGCGGCACCGCGAGCGCGGCGGCCAGTTGTTCGTAGGCGACCGGGGTGCTGAGGGCGTCGGTCGCGTCGAGCTCCAGCTCGATCGCGACGACGACGCCCGCGAGGCCCCGTTTGATCGCCGAGGTGCGGTAGCCGAAGCCGAGCTCCTCGGCCTCGATACGCCGGGTCTCGCCGGTCTCCCGGTCGAGAAAATCGATGCTGCGCAGCACCGCGGCAAGCTCTTGGCCGTAGGCGCCGATGTTCTGCACCGGCGCGGCGCCCACCCGGCCGGGGATGCCCGACAGCGCCTCGATGCCCGCCCATCCCTCGCTGACGGCACGCACCACCAGGTCGTCCCACACCTCGCCGGCCTCGACCCGCAGGCGAACCGTGCCGGGCCGGGCCCCCTCAGCGGGGAGGCGCTCGATTCCCCGCGTCGCGACGCACACCACCGTCCCGTCGAAGCCGTCGTCCGCCGCGACGGTATTCGATCCGCCGCCGAGGAGCAGCCAGGGCTCGTCGCGCTCCCACAGCGCCCGCATGCGCCTCACCAGCGCTTGCCGGTCGGAGGGCACGATGAGGTGGCGCGGCGCCCCGCCGACCCCCATCGTCGTCAGCCGAGAAAGAGGTACGGGCGACTCGCCGCGGTCTTCGGCCGCGCCCGTCTCGGCCGGCTGCGGCCGGCGGTGCCGTGAGGCGGTCATGGCAGACGCACGAAGGCCTGCGCCTTGCCCAAGACGCGCGAGCCGGCGCAGGTGACGGCAAGGTCGATGCGCGCGACGCGGCTCTCGGGGTCGAGGGCCCCGACCGTCGCCGTCACCGCGACGAGGGCACCGGCCTCCGGGTCGACGACGACGGGGCGCGTGAAGCGCACGCCGTAGTCGACGATGCGGGCCGGGTCGCCGGCCCAGTCGACGACGGGCTGCACCGCGAGCCCCATGGTGAGCATGCCCTGGGCGAGAACGCCGGGCAGGCCCATCCGCGCCGCCACGTCGTCGCGGTAATGGATGGGGTTGAAGTCTCCGGAGGCACCCGCGTAGCGCACCAGCGACTCCCGGGTGAGGGGAAACTCGCGCTCCGCCACCACGTCGCCCGGCCTCAAGGTGTCGAACTCCGGCGTCACCGCGCCGCCTCCCCCGCGTCGTCGCCGGCCTGTACCACGAGCACCGAGGTGGCGGTCGCGACCTCTGCTCCGCGCTCGTCGTCGATGCGGGTCTCGGCGGTCAGCATCGTGTTGCCGGCCAGTGCCCGCACCGTCGTCACGGTCAGCCGCGCCGTCAGAAGGTCGCCAGCAACGACCGGGCGAGCGTAGTGGAAGCGTTGCTCGCCGTGCAAGACGCGGGCGAGGTCGATGCCGGTGTCGGGTTCGGCGAGGAGCGCGTCGAGGCACGACTGCTGGATGACGATCGCGAAGGTGGGCGCGGCGACGACATCGGCGTAGCCGGCCGCGCGGGCCGCACCCGGCTCGAGGCTCAACGGGTCGGTGGCGAAGACCGCCCGCGAGAACTCGCGCACCTTCTCCCGGCCGACGAGGTACGGGCCCCGGGGCGGCAGAACCCGCCCGGCCAGCTCAGGGTTCACGCTCACCCGTCCAGTGTACGAAACATGCGGGGCGCACCCCGCAGACGCCGAAGCCCCGACCTCGTGGTCGGGGCTTCGGGAGAACCGGCCTTCTGCAGCCGGATGCCAAGGTGCGTCAGCGCCTCACTGGCAGCTGTCGCACTGGAGAAAGTCCATTGGGTCGACGGGAACCGAGTAGCCGTCGACGACGTCATCCTGATACTCCATGTGATCCTCCCAGTCTGTGTCGCCTGGCCACGCCATCCGCCGCCATGATCGCCCGCGCCACGGCCCCACCTCGCGGTGCCACCCTCGCGCTGTCACCACTATATAACGGGAATCACGCCGTTGTCATTCCACTACATGTAGTGGTTTTCGCCATTTTCGCCGGCGACCCGCCACGTGCGGCACGATACCGGGGGCGGCCGACACTCCGCCGCCGGCCGGGAGTCTCAGCGGCCCGGCGTGTCGCCGGCCTCGTAGCCGATCTCGGTCCACAGATGAAACACCGCGTAGGCCCGCACCGGCGACCAGCCGGCCGCCCGGGCAAGAACATCACGCGACGTCGTCATGCCGAGCGCACGGCGCAGAACCAGGTCGCCGGCGGGGCAGGCATCGCGGTCGCCGAGCGCACGCAGCGAGAGAAAGTCGACCGTCCACGGCCCGACGCCCCACAGGTTCAGAAGGGCGGCACGCACCTCGCTCAGCGGGGCGTCAAGACGCAGGCCCGCGGCACACGCCTCGGCAAGGCCGTGCAACGTGCGCGCCCGTGACCGGGTGAGGCCGATCGCCGCCCGCAGCTCGGGTTCGGGGCAGGCCGCGATGCGGCGCGGGCCGGGAAAGAGCGACAGCCCGTCGCAGCCAGGCGTGCCGAGGGCCGCCACGAGCCGGGACTGCAGCGTGCGTGCGGCGGCGAGGGAGACCTGCTGGCCGAGCACGATGCAGGCGGCGGATTCGAACGGGTCGAAGCTGCCCAAGACGCGCAGCCCCGGCCGGTGCGCCACGAGCGGGGCGAGAAGCGGATCTCGGGCGAGCACGGCCCGCACCTGCCCGAGGTCGGTCTCGAGGTCGAAGTATCGCCTCACCCGGGCGGCGGCCTCGGGGAGCACCGCCGCGGGGGCCTCCACGGTGACGCCGGAGTCAGAGACCTGCATGCGCACGAGGCCCGGGCCGTGCGAGAAGCACAGCATCCGCTCGACGAGGCCGGCGCCGACATCGACCCGTTCCAGGCCGGGCACGGCATGCACGGCCATCGCCGCGAGCGCGGCGTGCGCCGCGAACGGGCCGTTCGCGGCGAGGCGAGAGAGCGCGCGACCCGTCAAAACAGCGTGCCCTGGCCGGTGCCGCGGCCGCCTTCCAACTCCAGCAGGAACTCCTTGCGCCACAGGCCACCGCCGTAGCCGACGAGGCTTCCGTCACTGCCGATCACGCGATGGCACGGCACGACGATGCTGAGCGGGTTGCGGGCGTTGGCCGCGGCGACCGCACGCACGGCCTTCGGGTTGCCGTACTCCTCGGCGAGCCGCCGATACGACCAGGTCTGGCCGTACTCGATGCGGCGCAGAAGATTCCAGACGGTCAGCTGGAAGGGCGTGCCGTGGGGCGCCAGCACCAGGTCGAAGCGGGTGCGTTCGCCGGCGAAGTACTCGCCCAGCTGGGCCGTGGCGGCGTCGAAGAGCGCGTGCCGTTCACGCCCGGTGGCGGCCTGCCCGAATCCGTCGCGGCGGGGGTGCCGATGCTCCGCCATATAGAGCCCTTCCAGACCCTCGTCGCCGCCGACCAGGGTGATCCCACCCAGCGCAGACTCCACCACCGTGTGCACGGACATATCCAATAGTCTGCTGTACGAGGCGCCCGCCCGGTCGTGGCAAGCCCCGACGCCTCAGACCCCGACGACAGGTGAAGGCGGCCAGATGGCACAATGCACGGCGTGTGGAGCGCAATTGCCCGACGGAGCCAGGTTCTGCCCGCGATGCGGGGCGCCGACAGGCGTGGCCGAGGCCACCACGGCGGCACGCGCCACGGCGGGCAGCCGACCCGAGACACACGCGGCCACGCATCCGGCGGCCGCGGCGGCACGCGACTATGCGCGAGACGCGGTCACGGCCTTTCTCCTTGTCGCCTCGCTCTTCATGCCGTGGGTCGCCTCCGCCCCGCACGGGCAGGTCGCGACGGGCATCGCCGCCGCACACATCGACGTGCTGCTCGTGACGATGGTCACCCTCGTCGCCCTCGCCATCCCGCACCTCGGCCGTGTGCCGGCACTCGGCACGGCATGGAGCCCCGACACGGTGCGCCGGGTACGGCTCGTCATCGGCCTGCCGTACGCGGTGCTCGTCATCGTCTACCTCGTTCTGGCGCTCGTCACACAGCTGACGCTCGGCCCGGCGCTGGCCTTCGGCATGGCGGGCGCGATTCTGGCGGTGCAGCCGCGGCAGCGGGAGCTCCCCCCCATACCCCGCGCCGGGCGGGTCTGGCTGCGCGGCACGGTGGTCGTCGCGGGGCTCGCCGTCGTCTTCACGCTCGTGCAGATCGCGGAGATGTTCTCGATCTTCTCCGCGAACGGGCCGGCCGCGTTCATCCTGTCGATCGTGTTGGGCCTCGCCGCCAGCGGGATTCTGGCCGTGGCCGCAGTCGGCGCACTCACCGGCCATCGCGCGTGGCGGCGGATCGGCATCGGGCTCGGGGTGGCCGCCGCGGTGCTCATCCTGCTGTCGCTGAACCCGCAGCTCGTGCTCGTCGACGCGACGCTGCACGGGCCGGCACCGACGTTCTCCCTCATGTTCTGGGTGGCCTTCGGCGCCGCGGCCGCGGCGCCGGCGCTCGGCCGGCGGCTGCCGGCGGTAGCAGACGCCGGCGCCGCCTGGTTCGCCGTCGTACGCGTGATTCTCGGACTCGCCGTCTCGTGCGGCATCCTGGTGGTCATCGTCTCGTCGATCGAGCTCTCCTACGAGCAGTTGATCGGCCCGTTCGCGCCGCTGGCGGTCACGGAATGGATGATCGCCCTCGCGGTCGGCGTGCTCCTCACGGCGGGCGGCGTGACGGTGTGGGCGATCGGCCGCACGAAGACGCGGTCCGCCGTCGAGGCCATCAGCGTCTTCGCGGGCATCCTGTTCGTCTTGGGGCTGATCCTCACCGTCGTCTGGTCGCTGCCCTCCGCCCTGCCGTTCGGGGGCGCCGCGACTCTGGCGCCGCTCATCGCGTTCGCGTTCCCGGCTGCGCTCCTCGGCTGCCTCTGGGTGCCCGCCTCCAGCCGCGCCCGGTATGCGTCGCTGCCGCACGGCGGGCGCTCCCGCGTCTCGTCGGCCGAGCAGGGCCGGGCCGACGACGACGTGGCCCGGACGGGCGCCACCAGATACCACGACGACGCAACGCAAAGCGA
>DASTNL010000216.1:0-2731 GCA_035720905.1 Microbacteriaceae bacterium | reverse complement strand
TGGGTGTGGTCGAGCGCCCTTCGGGCCTTGGTCGCGCGGGGCTGCGGTGCCCGGGCCCGGGTCGTACACGGCCGCGCCCGGGTCGTACGCGGCGGTGCTTGAGCTCGCGACTTGCGGGGCGGGCAGGGTGGAGGCGTAGGTGACGAGGGCGCCGTCGAACGCGGGAGCTGCGTCGTAGGCGACGAATCCGTACGCCCAACGCCCCGCCCGAGACGCCGCGTCGACGCGTGCGAGCGCGGGCAACACCTCCGCCGTCTCGTACGCCGCGACGACCTCGTCGCCGGCCTCGAAACGCAACGCCGTGCCCGCCCGCATGTCGTCGAACTGCGCCGCCGGGGCGGCCGGCCCGGCTCCTCCCGAGGCCTTGGCCGCGGATTTTGCCGGCGAGACGGACACATCACGACAGTAGTGTGTCGGCGCTTTCCGTGTGTGCGGTTTACCGGGTACGGACATTGCGGCGCAAGCTTCGTGACGCGGGGCGGCCGGCTGTTCCTCCACCGGCACAATGGCGCGTACTCGTTCCCACCGCGGACGCCGTCGGGGCGGGGCCGCCCGATTTTCGGCCTAGCCTCGCCCCCGTGACACCTTTCGTCCCCATGCCGAGGCGTGCCGGCCCGCACGCTGCCGGCCGCCTGGAGCGCGCTTTCTTGCCGCCGGCCGACCCGCCACGCGCCGCCTCGCCGGGCCTTGTGCCCGCCCGGCGGCGGTTCGTGCCGGAACCTCGAGGTGGGCCGCCGTCCGCGGTCATAGGCGGGCGAGAGAGTGCCGCCCCCACGGGGCGGGAGAGGGCCGCCGTCGACCTCGGGGCGTTGACGCCCTATGCGAGAGACCCGACGGTCACCGACCTGCTGGTGACGGGCGACGGGTCGCTCTGGTCTGACAGCGCCGCCGGGCTCGTAGAGATCGCGCATCGCCGATGGAATGAGGAGGAGGCTCGAGCGCTCGCGGTGCGTCTGGTCGCCCTCGGCGGCCGCCACATCGACGAGGCCAACCCCTGCGTCGACGTGCGGTTGCATGACGGCATCCGGGTGCACGCGGTTCTGCCGCCCATCTCCACGACCGGTGCGGTGCTGTCGGTGCGCCTGCCGGGCGCTCGCCGCCTCAGCCTGGCGGATCTGTGCCGCGACGGCACGCTTGATGACGAGACGGCGACGATGCTGCGCACCGCCGTCGAAGAGCGCCGCAACCTGCTCATCACCGGCGCGACCGGCAGTGGCAAGACGACCCTGCTGGCCGCCCTGCTTTCCGAGGTCGGCCCGGCGGAGCGTCTCGTTGTCATCGAAGACGTCGCCGAGTTGCGTATCCGCCATCCGCATGTCGTGGGCCTGGAGGCCCGGCAGCCGAACCTCGAGGGTGCCGGCGGCGTCGGCCTTGCCAGGCTCCTGCGTGAGGCGTTGCGCATGCGCCCCGACCGGATCGTCCTCGGTGAGTGCCGCGGCGCCGAGATCCGTGAGCTTTTGACCGCGCTCAATACCGGCCACGACGGGGGAGCGGGCACGCTGCACGCGAATTCCTTGGCCGACGTGCCGTCGCGGCTGGAGGCGCTGGGGGCGTTGGCCGGCATGTCCGATCAGACGGTGGCCCGGCAGACCGTCAGCGCGCTCGACCTGGTCGTCCATGTGGAGCGGGAGGGCGCCAGGCGGCGAGTCGCAGGCACCGCGCACCTCGCCCTCGACGACGCGGGCCGGCTGTGTGTGGAGCCGTAGGCGTGGGCATATGAGGTATGAGCGTGGAGGTAAGGCGTGAGCGTGCGTGTGGATCGTGACCATCGGCGTAGGTCCGCGACGGCGTTCAGGGGCGGAAGGGCGTGGGGGCTGTGAACGTGGGCGCAGAGCCGTGAGGGCGGGCACGGAACCGGAATCAGACAGTGTGGCCGGCGTGGCGGAACGGCTCGCAGTGCTTCTCTCCGCCGGCATCGCCCCGGCCGCGGCGTGGCGCCACGTCGCGCGCAGCCGCGAGGCGGCGTCGGCGGCGCGGGCGGCGATGGCGGGCGGCGACGTGGGTGCGGCGCTCCTTCTCGCCTCCCGCGAGGCCGGCGCCGCGGCCCAAGACGCCTGGGCCGCGCTCGCCGCCACCTGGCGGGTGGCGGTCGCCTCGGGTGCGCCTCCGGCGACGAGCCTGCGGGCGCTCGCCTCGTCGATTCGCGCCTTGGGCAAGGTGCGCCGCCAGGCGGGCACCGCCTTGGCCGGCCCTGCCGCGACCGCGCGGATGGTTCTCGTGATGCCGGCCGTCGCCGTCGTCTTGGGCGCCCTGCTCGGTTTCGGCACGGTGGCCACCCTTGTGACGACCGTTCCCGGGTTCTTGTGCCTGGCCCTTGCCGTGGCGCTCATTCTCGCCGCCGCCCGCTGGAACCGCCGTATGGTGCGTCGGGCCGCCCCGCGGGAAAAGGCGCCCGGGCTCGCCCTCGACCTGCTTGCGGTGGCGATGAGCGGCGGGGTCTCCGTCGACAAGGCCCGTCGTCTGGTGTCGCGCAGTCTGCCCGCCCGCCTGGCGGCCTCGCGCGCGGAGCTAGGCGCGGCCGAAGACATCCTGCGCCTCGCCTCGGCCGCCGGGGCGCCCGCGGCCGAACTCCTCCGCGGCGAGGCGGCTGCCCGGCGGCTCGCCGCCGTCGTGACGGCCGAGCGTGACGCCGTGCGGCTCTCCGTGCGGCTGATGCTGCCCTTGGGGTTGTGTGTGCTGCCGGCCTTCATGCTGGTCGGCGTGCTGCCGCTGCTCTTCTCGATCCTCTCCT
>DASTNL010000215.1:0-5389 GCA_035720905.1 Microbacteriaceae bacterium | reverse complement strand
CGCGCTCCTCCCCCGCCCGCGCCGCCTCGAGCGCTGCCTCTGCCTCTGCCCCTTCCGAGGCAAGGCTTGCGGTGTGGGCGGCGGCCGCCCGCACCTCCTCGTCATCGACGACCCGCACCGTGGCGGGCGTCTCGCCGTCTTCCAGCAGGACGAGGCGCTGCCTCGTGAGCGCATCGAGGCCGGCCAGCCGGTCGCCCGCCTGCTTGAGGTCGTACAACACCCCCCGGCTGGCCTCGACAAGCCCCGCGTCGAAGGCGGAATCCGCGCGGCCGGCAGCCGACCGGGCGGTGTCGAGCTCTTCGCGCAGCACCGCCGCCTCACCCTGCGCGCGTCGCTCTTCGGTCTCGTCCGCTTCGATCTGCGCCTTCAGCACGGCCACGTCGTCGGCAAGAAGCCGGGCCGTGGCGTCGCGCACCGTGGCCTGCACCGACCGGGCCTCTTCGGCGGCACGTGCCTGGCGCCCCAGAGGCTTCAGCTGCCGGCCGATCTCCGCCACGAGATCGTTCACGCGGTCGAGGTTCGCCTGCATCGCCTCGAGCTTGCGCAGCGTGCTCTCTTTGCGGCGGCGATGCTTCAGAATGCCGGCGGCCTCCTCGACGAGGGCGCGCCGCTCCTCCGCGCTCGCGCCGAGAATCGCGTCGAGCCTGCCCTGGCCGACGATGACGTGCATGTGCCGGCCAAGCCCGGAATCGCTCAAGAGCTCTTGCACGTCGACGAGCCGGCAGCGCTCGCCGTTCACGGCATATTCGCTGCCGCCGCCGCGGAACATCGTTCGGCTGATGGTCACCTCGGCGTAGTCGATGGGCAACGCCCCGTCGCCGTTGTCGATGGTGAGCACGACCTCGGCCCTGCCGAGAGGGGGCCGTTGCGGGGTGCCGGCGAAGATCACGTCTTGCATGCTGCCGCCGCGCAGCGATTTGGCGCCCTGTTCCCCCATGACCCAGGCGAGCGCGTCGACGACGTTCGACTTGCCCGACCCGTTCGGGCCGACGACGCAGGTGACGCCGGGCTCGAAGAGGAATGTCGCGGGGCGCGCGAACGACTTGAACCCCTTCACGGTGAGGCTCTTCAGGTACAAACCCGCGCTCCTTCTGCCGACCCGGCCGCACGTCTCGGCATCCACGGTACCGGACGGCGTACGGCGGCCCGTCTCGCCGCGCCCGCCGCCGAAAACGGGCCGACGTTCAGCGGATCCGCTGGCACCTCGGGCAGAAGTGCGACGACCTGTTCATGAAGGGCACGCGGCGGATCGGCGTGCCGCAGCGCCGACACGGTCGACCCTCGCGGCCGTAGACGGCCAGGTGCTGGCCGTATCGGCCCGACCTGCCGTTCACGTCGACGTACTGGGTATCGAAGCTCGTGCCCGAGTCTTCTCGGGCGGCGGCGAGAATCTCCCGCAGGCGGGCGAGGATGCGCCTCGCGCGAACGAGCCCCATGCCGAGCGTCGGCTGGTTGAAGTGGGTGCGTGCGGCCCACAGCGTCTCGTCCGCATAGATGTTGCCGACCCCGCTCACGAGGCCCTGGTCGAGAAGGGCCCGTTTGATCGTGCTGTTCCTGCGGGTGAGCCTTGCGAAGAAGAGGCGCTCGTCGAAGAACGGGTCGAGCGGGTCACGGGCGATATGCGCGACCTGCCGGGGCAGAAGGGGCGCCTGCGCGCCGGCACCCGCAGGGTGGGCGTCGGCCGTCGGGATGAGGCGGTCGACGGCGAGCGAGCCGAAGGTGCGCTGGTCGACGAAATGGAGCGCCTGCGCGCGGCCCGCCCGGTCGTCGAGAAGGATCCTGACGCGCAGCGCCCGTTCCCTCCCGGCCCCGGGTGGCAGGACCATGACGTGGCCGCTCATGCCCATGTGGGCGAGGAGCGCCGTCGCCCCCGCCGCCTCGGGACGCGCTTCGTCGTCGGCCAGCGGCAGCCACAGGAACTTTCCCCGCCGGGCGCTGCCCGCGATGAGGCGCCCCAGCAACAGCTGGCGAAAGTCGCCGTCGGAGCGGTCATGCCGGCTGATGCCGCGTGGGTCGAGAACCTCGACGTCTCGAATGACCGACCCGGCGAGCGGCGCGAGCCCGCGGCGCATCGCCTCAACCTCGGGAAGCTCAGGCATCGTCGCGGGCCGAGCCGCCGGCCGCGTCGTTCAAGAGGGCGAACGCCTCCAACGCGGCGGCCATCTCGGCGTGTTTCTTGCTGGAGCCCTCGCCGCGGCCGACGACGACACCCGGCACGGTGACGGTGGCGTGGAAGGTGCGGTCATGGTCGGGGCCGGTGCCCACAACCTCGTATTCGGGCGCCTCCCCGCCCAACTGGGCGACGCGTTCTTGCAGGCTGGTCTTCGGATCCATGGCGGCGCCGAACCGCGCCGGGTCGCGCATGAGCGGTGTCACGAGTCGGAGCACGAGGTCGGTCGCCACGTCGTCGCCGGCGTCGAGGTAGGTGGCCCCGATGATGGCCTCCACCGTGTCGGCAAGGATCGAAGCCTTGTGCCGCCCGCCGCTCGTGTCTTCGCCGCGGCCCAGTCGGATGTACCGCCCCAGCCCGATCGTGCCGGCGATCTCGGCGAGCGCGACGGAACTGACAAGGCTTGCGCGGCGCTTCGCCAACTCCCCCTCGGGCAAGTCGGGGTTGTCCGTGAACAGCCGCACCGTCACCGCCTGGCCGAGGATGGAGTCGCCCAAGAACTCGAGACGCTCGTTATGCGCGACGCCGCCATGCTCGTAGGCATAGGAGCGATGGGTGAGCGCGAGGGTCAAAATCTCGTCATGCAGCGACACGCCGAGCGCATTGCGTAGCGCATCGAGGTCGGCGCTGGCGCCCGTCGCGGCGTGGCGCATGTGGCGCCGACGCTCAGACGTCGGCGACCCTGCGGCCCTTGTATTCAAGGAACAGCGGCGTGCCGGCGGAGTCTTCGACCACGCGGGCATGGTGCGGCAGGCTGTAGCTGACGCGGCCGTTCTCCACGGTCTTGACCAGGGTCGGAACTTCGGCCTTCCACTGGGCCCGACGCATCCGCGTGCTGGCCCGGGACATCTTGCGCTTGGGTACCGCCATGGCTCTTACTCCTCGTCTCGTGCGGGCTCGTCGGCGCCGCTCTCGTTGACCACCCGCAAGCCCGCCAGCGCCGCCCACCGCGGATCGTGCCGCGCGGGCTCTGCATCGGCGTGGCTCGTCCGGAGCATCCCCGTCGCCGGGTCGAGCCCGGGACATTCTGGCCGGCAAACCGGCTGGAAAGGCAACGCCAGAACCACGGTGTCATGAACAAGAGGCCCGCAGTCAATCTCGCCGCCGCGGACCTCGTACTCATAGGCCTCGTCAGAAGAATACGCGAAAAGCTCCTGAATATCGACTTCGACGGGCAGCTCGATCTCCTTCAGACACCGGGAGCATTCACCCACGGCCCGGGCCTCGACGGCGGCGCTGACGAGGATACCGTCGTGCAGCGACTCGAGCGTCACCTCGGTGCGGATGACGGTGCCGGCCGCCACCCGGGCGAGCCCCTCGCCGAGCCCGTCTAAGGTAGGCACGACAAGACTGTGGTGTTCGCTCTGCCCGGGATGGCGTCGAAGGTCACGGACGTCGAGCGTGTACGGGCCGCGATGGCTGGTGCTCACGGCCTGGATTGTACGCGACGAGGTCGCTCCCGGCACGGGACGGCGTGGCGCTGGGCGGCAGGCCGCCCCGTCGCTCCGACACGAGAGAGGCGGGGGCGAAGAGCGCCGCGAGGCGCCGCCCGCGGCCCGCGTACCCGCACAAGGCCCGACATGCCGCCCGCAGGTCGGCGGCCAGAAGGGCCCGGTCGGCGCCGTGCCCCACCCCGCCGGCGTAGCGTTCCCGTTCAACCGCGTCACGCAGCCGCAGGAGAGCCGGCGTCACGGCGGGCGCGGGCAGACGGGCGATCGTCGCACGCACGGTCTCGTCCCGCGCGGGCGCCGCGAGGCGCAGGTCGCGGGCGGCAGAGCGCGCCAGGGACCAGGCCGACTCCGCCGGCCGTCTGCCAAGCCGCACGAGCATCCGGCGCCCCCTCCGGCGCAGCCGGGCGACGAGCGCGGGCAGCAGCAGGAGCACGAGGACGGCCAGGAGGAAGCCGGGCAGCGGCACGGCCGGCGCCTGGGTGCCGGCATGGGCCGAGGTCCCGACCGCCTTGCCCGTGGCCGGTGCCTGGCTCGGCGAGGGCGAGGAGGAGGCCGGCGTGGACGCAGAAGCGGAGCTCTCCTCGGAGGAGGCCTTGGTCGGTTGGCTTCCCGTCTCGGTGTACGACGGCGCGGAGCCCAGGCTCACGGTCGGCTCGAACCGCACCCATCCGATGCCGTCGAAGTAGAGTTCCGGCCACGAGTGGAGCTCGTCGGAGGTGACCGTGTAGACGGTCTTGCCAGAGTTCGTGGTGAGAGGCACGCCCGGCAGGTAGCCGATGGCGATCCGCGACGGGATGCCGAGGATGCGCGCCATGACGGCCATGGCCGAGGCGAAGTGCACGCAATAGCCGCTCTTCACCCGCAGAAATGTGGAGATCACCGCGAGGCCGTCGCCGTTGTAGCCCTGCCGCAGCGGCGTCTGCAGAGAATACGTGAAGTCGCCGTCGCGGAAGTAGTTTTGCAGATCCACGGCTCGTTGGTAGTTGCTGTGCGCGCCTCGGGTCGCCTTCTTGGCCGCCGCCGTGATGTTCTTCGGAATGGAACGCGGCAAGGCGAGGTCGGCCCGGGCGGCGGCCGGGTAGATCGTGGAGGAGGCCGCGAGTTGCGCCGGCGTCGGACTCAGCTCTTTGCTGTCGACCGTGTAGCGTTGGCCGGCGACGCTCGACCCGTCGGCGCCGATCGTGAGATCCGACGTGCCGACATCCCACCTGCCCGCAAGGCCGCTGACGCGCGTGGCCGGGTACGGCGCCGGTGCCCACGGGCTGTGCAGGTCGTCGAGGCCCACCGTCGTGCGCACCTCTCTCGCGGGCACCGCATTCGAGAGCCCGGGCACCTGCCCCACCTCGCCGCCCGGGCCGAGGGGGCGGATGCTTTGCGCCGTGCGCGTCCAGGTGTCGCCCGTGAACGTGCCGAGCGTCGTGAGGGTCAGGTACAGGCCGCCACGCGCCGTCGTCGTGTAGTCGAGAACAGGCACTGCGGCGGGTCTGTGCAGGTCTTTGCCGAGGTCGATGAGCGAGCTGACGCTGCTGCCCGTTGTGGCCGCCTGGAGGCGGGAGAGCGCGTCGGCCCGCACGCCGTGCGCCGTGAAGCCGGGCGCGGTCAAGCCGATCGTCGCGGCGAGCGCGACGGCGCCTGCCGCAGCGGCCACGGGGACCCACCGCCCTTGGCGCACCCGATGGAGCCGCGGGTGCCCGGCGACGGCCAGCAGCACGAGGTAGCTGAGGGCGGTGAGCGCGATCGGGACTATGCCGAGCCTCGCGCGCGGGAT
>DASTNL010000214.1:0-3765 GCA_035720905.1 Microbacteriaceae bacterium | reverse complement strand
TTCGACGATCCCTTCGGCGGCGCGACGCCCGACGACGACGATGTGGGGTACGCCGAGCAGTTCGGCATCGCCGAACTTCACCCCGGGGGACACCTTGCGGCGGTCGTCGTACAGCACGTCGAGCCCCGCCTCCTCCAGTTCGGCCGAGACCGCCTCCGCCGTCTCGTAGACGGCACCATCCCGACCTGTCGCGACGACGTGCACGTCGAACGGCGCAACCGACTCCGGCCAGGCGAGGCCCTTGTCGTCGCTGTTGCGCTCCGCGAGGATCGCCAGCACCCGGGTGACGCCGATGCCGTAGGAGCCCATGGTTACGGTGACGAGCTTGCCGTTCTCGTCGAGCACCTGAAGCCCGAGCGCCTCCGCATATTTTCGCCCCAGCTGAAAGACGTGCCCGATCTCCGTGCCGCGCGAGAGTCGTACGGGCCCCGAGCCGTCGGGCGCCGGGTCGCCGTCTCGCACCTCTGCCACGTCGGCCACGCCGTCGGCGGTGAAATCCCGGCCGGCGACCAGGCCGAAGGCGTGTCGGCCTTCTTCGTTCGCGCCGGAGACCCAGAGGCTGCCCGGCACGACGCGGGGGTCGAGAAGGTAGCGCACGCCGGAGGCCGAACCGCGCCCGAGTGCCGAACCCGTTCGCGACCAGGGCCCGATGTAGCCGGCGACGAGGCCCGCCGCGGCGAGGTCTTCGGCGCTCGCCGGCTCGACCGCGCGCGGGGCGAAGGCCACCTCGGCGCGCTTCAGGTCGACCTCCCGGTCGCCGGGAAGGCCGATCGCCACGACCTCGCGACCGCCATCGCCGTCCACGAGGGCGAGCACGACGTTCTTCAGCATGTCGGTGGCCTGCCACGGCGTGCCGCCCGGGCGCGGGCGCACCCCGTTCGCGACCTCGACGAGCGCGTCGATCGTGCCGGCGTCGGGAGTGTCGACGACGACCGGGCGGGCGAGGTCGTCTGTGGGGCGTTCGACGGCCTGCGGTGCCGGCGGGGTCGCGACGTAGGCCTCGACGTTGGCCGCATAGCCGCCTTCGGAACGCACGAAGGTGTCTTCGCCGACCGGCGTCGGATGCAGGAACTCTTCGGAACGCGAGCCGCCCATCGCGCCCGCGTCGGCCTTCACGATCACGTAGTCGAGCCCGAGCCGGGTGAAGACCCTCTCGTATGCGTCGCGTTGCGCACGGTAGGAGACGTCGAGACCGGCATCCGTGTAGTCGAACGAATACGCGTCTTTCATGGTGAACTCGCGCCCACGCAAAAGCCCGGCACGCGGCCTGGCCTCGTCTCGATACTTGTCTTGAATCTGGTAGAGCGTGACGGGGAGGTCCTTGTACGAGGAGAACAGCCCTTTCACGAGCAGTGTAAACGCCTCCTCGTGGGTCGGGGCGAGCAGGTAGTCCCCACCCTTGCGATCGTGCAGCCGGAAGAGCAGGTCGCCGTACTCATCCCAACGCCCTGTGACTTGATACGGCTCGCGCGGCATCAGCGCGGGAAAATGCACCTCCTGGGCGCCGGCCCGCGCCATCTCTTGGCGGATGATCGCCTCGATCTTGGCCTTCACCTTGAGACCGAGCGGCAGCCAGGCGAAGACGCCGGCGGCCTGGCGGCGGATGTAGCCGGCGCGCACCAGGAGCTTGTGGCTCGTGACCTCCGCGTCGGCAGGGTCGTCACGAAGGGTGCGCAAAAAGAAAGTCGAGAGGCGTGTCGGCACGCCCTCCACCTTACTGGGGCGAGGCGGCGGCCTCGCCCGCGCCCGACGGCGCAGGAAGGAGGCGACGATGCTCGGCACGGGTTCCCGCGGTGCCAGCCCCGGCCCCGCCCCGACTCACCCGCCGAGGAGGGTGACCGGCTTCACGATGTCGGCGTAGGCGAGGAGCAGGCTCATGCCGCCCAAGACGACGATGACCGCCATGGTCAACGGCATGAGCCGCGTGATATCGACCGGGCCCGGGTACCTGCGCCCTGCGAGCTTCGCGATGCCGCGCCGCACCTCGTCCCACAGGGCGCCCGCGACATGACCCCCGTCGAGCGGCAGAAGGGGCACCAGGTTGAAGATGAACAACGCCACGTTCAGCGACGCGAGGAGCGAGAGCATCGTCTGCACCTTCGCCACGAACGGCAGCACAGGGGAGGCCGCGATGTCGCCGGCCATGCGGCCGATGCCGATCATGCCGACGGGCGAGTCGGCGGCGCGCTTCTCCGGACCGAACGCGGCCTGCCAGACGCCGACGAGGCGTTGCGGAAGATGCACGACGACGCCGACGACGCCGGAGACCGTCTGGCCGGTGGCGTTCAACGCAGCCCCGAACGACTGCCGCACGAGCGCGGTGCTGGGGCTGATCCCGATCATGCCGACGGTATGCGTCTCCGGCTTGCCGGAGGCGCCGGTGACGATATCTCCCTGAGCGTTCGTGACATAGTTCTGCGAGGCCTCCGGCGTGACCGAGAGCGTCACGTCGCGGCCGTTCCGGGCGACGACGACCGGCACGCTCTGACCGGCACGGGCCTCGATGAGCCTCGTCAGCTGATCCCAGCCGGTCACGGCGACGCCGTCGACAGATTCAATCCGATCGCCCGCTCGCAGCCCGGCCGCCGCGGCGGGGCTCGGCAGATCGGCCGCGGAGCACGTCTGGCTCGTGTCGGTCGCCGGCTTCAAACATTGGGAGACCGCGGAGACCGTCGTCGTGTACTGCTGCACCCCGATGCCGCAGAACATGATGGCGAAGAGCGCGACCGCGATCACGAGATTCATGACCGGCCCGCCGAGCATGACGATGATCCGCTTCCAGGGAGCCAGAAGGTAGAAGGGATGCCGCTCGCCGCCGGCCGCGGGCGAGGCCGCCGCCGACGCCGGCCTTCCCGTGGCCAGGCCCTGCGCCGCCACAGCCGCCACCGCCGCCTGGCCGCCGTGCCCGGCCCTGCCCGTGGCGGAGCCCTCTTGCACCATGGTCTGCATGAACCCGGTGCTCGCGTCTCGGCCCGGCCCCTCGCCTTCTTCCGGCGGGAACATGCCGACCATCGCGCAATACCCACCCAACGGCAGCCACTTGACGCCATATTCGGTCTCCCCGTGACGACGGGAGAAGATGGTCTTGCCGAAGCCGATCATGTACTGCGTGACGGTGACGCGGAAGAGCTTGGCCGGCACAAGGTGCCCCATCTCGTGCAGGGCGATGGAGACGATGAGGCCCGCGAGGGCGACGAGCACCCCGACCACGAAGAGCAGCACCGTTTGCATACCTCGAGGGTAATGCGGGGCGACTGTGGCCGGGCTGTCTGGCCGCTATGCACGCGCCGCCGGTGCGGCGAGGAGCGCCGTGACCCTGGCCGCCCTCCGTCATAATGAAGGCTGTCGCCGCTCTCCCGTCGCCTCGACGAGGAACGCGGTGCACTACGAAGGAGCGCGATGTCGTCCGGCACGAACCAACCGTCGAAGAAAGAACGTCGCGAGGCCGCGCGCGAGAAGGCGCGGCTCATGCGGGAGGCGGAGAAGCGTCGCGCGAAAAGACGGCGTTGGCTCGTGCAGGGTTCCGTCGGCCTGGGTGTACTCGTCGTACTGGCGATCATCGCCGTCGTAGTCGTGACCACGGTGCGCCCGGCCGGGCCGGGGCCGAGGAACATGGCTTCAGGAGGCATCCTCTTCACCTCGAGCACGAAGGCGGCCCTCTCCCCCGCCCAGGCCTCCGGCGCCGCGACGACCCCGACCAAGCAAGATGACTCCGACGGCAAGGCCCACATCACCGTCTACATCGACTATCAGTGCCCGTACTGC
>DASTNL010000213.1:0-9781 GCA_035720905.1 Microbacteriaceae bacterium | reverse complement strand
GACCTCTTGGGCCTCTACGAGGGGGTCGCCCTAACCAGGCGAGGCGACTACGGGTTCGGCGACTTGCCCGACCGAATCCTGCTGTTCCGACTGCCGCTCTTGCGGGCCGGCGGCGACCTCGACGGCGTGCGTCGCGAGGTTCGCATCACGCTGGTACACGAGATCGGCCACTTTCACGGGCTGGACGATGATCGGTTGCACGAACTTGGCTGGGCGTGACGGTGACGGCCAGGCACGCCACCGCTCATCGCGGCCTTATAACACCCTGCTCGTCGCTGCGGAGGGTCAGGTCGGCGTGCCGGCGCGGCTGTTCGCGGGTGATGAAGCTCACCATCTGACGACTCCACTGCGGCCATTCGTCGTCGAATGCCCCGCCGTCTCGCCGCGAGACGCGCCGCCACCGCAGCTCTTCGTCGGCATCGAGCCAGACGCGCAGCGTCGCGAGCGCCGCCGCCGCTCTGCTCAAGGCCCCACACCCCTCGACCAGAAGCGGCGCCGACGCCGGCACCGTGCGCCATGGGCCGGGCCGCGCGGCCACCCAGTCGTACGTCTGGAACCGGCCGTCGCGGCCGTGCGAGCGCGGCAGCAAGACGCGCTCGGCGAGGGTTCGGCTACCCTCTGCCAGGCCCTCCCAGCCGGGGTAGAGGTCGCCCATATGGAGGAGCACGAGCGGCGGCGAGGCCGGCACGGCCGCGGAGAGGTACGCCGGCCACCGGCGGGCGATCGCCGCGGCGAGGCTCGTCTTGCCGGCACCGGCCGGCCCGTCGATGAGGACGGTCGCGGGGGCGCCGTCTGGCCGGCGGCGACGAAGGGCGTCGCGGAGCAGGTCGTCGACGACGCCCGGCACCGACACCTCAGGCGAGCACAAAGTTCCAGCTTCCCGTGACGAGCGACACGACGATCGCCGCCGCCGCGATCGCCGCGGCGAGAGTGATGACGGTCACGTCGCGCGCAGTCAGCCTGGCGGGCCTCGCCCAGGTGCGCCCGGCTGCACGGCCGAAGCCCCGCGCCTCCATCGCGACGGCGAGCACCGTCCCGCGCCGGATCGCGGCCACGAGCAGCGCGAACACCTGCCATGCGGCGCGCCGCACCCGTCGCACCGGCCCGCCGCCACCGAGGCCGCGGGCACGGCGCGTGAGGGAGAGCCTGCGCCAATCGTCGACGAAGAGGGCGGCCAGCCGCATGCCGGCCAGCGCCCCCAAGACGAAACGTGCCGGAAGGTGCACGATCTGGGCCAGGGCGTCGGCCAGGCGGGTCACGTCGACCCTCGCCAGCAGAACGACCGCGGGTACCCCCACCGCCAAGACGCGCAAGGCGATCGCCGCGGCGAGGGTGAGGGAGCCGCTCGAGACGGTGAGGATGCCCCAGCGCACGTAGATGTGGCCGGCAACCTCGCCGTAGAGCGCGGTGGTGAGGGCGGCGAGGCAAGCTGCCGCGAGGAGAAACGTGCAGCGTAGCCACGCCCGACCCGACGCCCCCACCCACGGCAGAAACAGAAGCTCCAGCACCAGGGCGGTGGCGGCAGAGGCGATGTCGAGCGTCACGACGAGGCTGAGCCCGAGGATGAGCGCGGCGACGAGACCTGCAAACGGGTCGACGCCCCGCCTGGCCGGCCACGTCGCATCCGGGGAATGGAGCCGTGCCGCCGTCAGCTGCCCGTCGGAGGTGCCAGGCGGCGTGGCCGTCGTCACGAGCCGGCCTGCCGGTTCTGCCGCGAGCCTCCCGGGCCGGCGGGCACGGGAGCCGGGCGGCCGACACCCTCGTGCGCGGGCAGGCTCACGTGTCGGGTCGCGAGGGCCGCGACGAGGGGCTCGTCGTGGGTGATGAGGACGATGCCGTGGCCGGCCTCGAGCCGTTCGGCCAAAAGGTCGACGAGTCCGCGCCAGGTGCGCAGGTCTTGGCCGAAGGTCGGCTCGTCGAGGATCAGAAGCGGCGGGGAGAGTGCGAGCGTCGCGGCCACGGACAGACGCCGCTTCTGGCCACCCGAGAGGGTGTAAGGGTTCGCCTCGGCCAGGCGCGTGAGGCCCAGCCTGTCGAGAAGGGCCTCGGTGATCCGCTCCGCCCGCTTCCGCGGCACTCGCGCCGCGTCGAGTCCGATGCGGAACTCGCCCCGTACCGTGCCGGCGAGAAACTGCCGCTCCGGCTGCTGAAAGACGGAGCCGATGCGTGTCGCCAGCTGGCGCGAACGCCACCGGTAGGGGTCTGGCGCCAGCCCCGCCGCGAGGGCCTCGCCGGCCCGCACCGCGCCGGCCGCCGGCCGCAAGAGGCCGCCCAAGGTCAAGGCAAGGGTCGTCTTTCCCGAACCGTTCGGACCGGTCACGGCGAGCGCGTCGCCGGCGCGAACGGCGAGGGCGGGCGGGCGGGCGACGACTTCGGCACGCGTGCCGGGCGCGACGGCGAGGTCGTGCGTGGAAAGCAACGGTTCGCCCGCAGGTGCCCCGCCCGTCGGCCCTGTCGCAGGGGCCTCGCGGGCCCGGCCCGCGGCCGCGCCGGGTAAGGCGGCCGCACTCGGGCGGCGGGCCGCGGGCTCGGAGGAACCCGACAGGGCCCCCGGCACCCAGACGCCGGCTGCGGCGAGGGCGTCGCCGTCCCGCCGCAGCACGTCTGCGGGAGAACCGTCGGCCCGAACGCCGCCTTCCTCCCCCAAGACGATCATCCGGTCGACGACCGGCAGCCACAGGTCGATCCGATGCTCGACCACGAGAAGGGTCGCCCCCGTCACCGCGGCCGCGTGGGCGACCGCATCACGGACCCGGCGGGCGCCCGCCGGGTCGATGTTCGCGGTCGGCTCGTCGAGAAGCAAGAGGCCAGGCCGCATGGCGAGGACGCCGGCGAGCGCGAGGCGCTGTTTCTGCCCACCGGAGAGGGTGCCGGTCGCGCTTAGCCAGGGCAGGTCGAGGCCGACGAGGGCAAGGCTCTCGCCTACCCGACGCCAGATCTCCTCGCGCTCGATCCCCATGTTCTCGCAGCCAAATGCGACGTCGTCGCCGATCTTCGGCAGAACCGACTGCGATTCCGGGTCTTGCAAGACGAGGCCCGCGACGCCCGGCGCTTCGGTGCACGGCCGGCCGTTCACGGTGAGAAGGCCGAACTGCTCGCCGTCTTCCTCGTCGCCGATCACGCCGGCCAGCGCCTGCAGTAGGGTGCTCTTGCCGGCGCCGCTCGCGCCGGCAAGGAGCACCCGCTGGCCGGCCGCGATGTCGAGATCGATGCCGACGAGCGCCGGGGACCTGCGGCCGGAGTATCGCAGCCCCCAGCCACGCGCAACGACCCGTGCGCCGCCGGTGCGGCCCAGCGCCATGACGGCCGCTCAGCCTGCCGCCGGCCCGGCGGCATCGACGATGCGAGCGCCCCGCCCCGAGGGGAACCTGCGCAAGACGCCGGTACGGGCCAGCGCCCGCACGAGAAGCCAGGTGAGGATACCGGCGACGACCAGGCCGGAGAGCACCGCGCACCCGCCGTATAGGAGCTTCGCCGGAGCGGACAGGCCCGCGAGGCTGCTGAAAGTCGTGTCGAGGAACGCGGTGCCGACGCCGGCCGCCGCACCTGCCAGGGAGGCGACCCAGACCCGCCAGTGCCGGTAGCCGACGATCAGGAACACGATCTCTGCCGCCCCGCCCTCCACGAGCGCCCAGACGATGCTGCTGGCACCCCACGAGTTGCCGATCGCCATTTCGACGAAGCCGGCCACGAGCTCGGTGAAGACCGCCGCGCCCGGTTTGCGGATGACGAGCATGCCCAACACCCCGGCGAAGAGCCATCCGCCCGCAGTCAGGCCGTCGAGGCCGGGGGTGAGAGCGAAAATCGCGCTCACCGGCGCCCATGCGAGCCCCCAGATCCAGAAGATCACGCCGGAGGCGACGCCCAGCACCGCCGCGACGACGATGTCGAGGGAACGCCATCGCCGGGCGCGGCGGATGGGGTGCGCGGCGCGGGCCGCCCCGCCTAGAGGGTCGAAGACGGCCCCTCTCGTCGAATCGTCCCCCGCGTCGGAGGACGCCGGGCCGGCTGCCTCGGGCCCGGCGGGGTGCGCGGCACCCTCGTCTGTGTCGTTCGTCATGTTTCGTGCCCTTTCGTTGCGAGGGCACGGGCGGCTTCTGCCGCAGAGTTCTCAGACCTCCCTGCGCTGGCATGACCCAGATCAGGTTCGACGGTCGAAGCTTGGAGAAGCTTCCTCTCAGCCCGGCTCACCGGACTCCCGTGTTTCCCTCACTATAGCCCGCAGCGCCCTCACCCTCCGGCGGCACGAGAGACGCTGGAGGTGTCGCCGACGCGGCGGGGACGCGTTCCGAGGAGGGAGGCCGAGGTCACGGCCTCGGGGCCGAAGCGGGCACCGATGGTATCGGTCACGCTCTCCACACCTCGCCAATCGTCGTCCGGGTCCCACAGGAGGGCGCCGTCGCTCGGCCCCGCCAGGTTCTCGACGCGCACCCCGATGAGGCGCACCGGGCGGGCGGCACCGGCGGCCGCGACGATCTGCAACGCTTCTTGACCGATCCGCCGACCGACGTCGGTGGGTTCGGGCAGTGTTCGGGAACGAGTGAGCGTCGTGAAGTCGGCGAACCGAATCTTGAGGCTCACGGTGCGGCCCACAAGACCCACCCTGCGCAACCGGGAGGCGGTGTCGAGGGCGAGGCGGAGGACTTCGCGTCGCAGAACCTTCGGGTCGGTCACGTCGTGTTCGAACGTCTGTTCCCGCCCGATCGACTTCTCGGTGCGTCCCGGTACGACGCCGCGGGGGTCGACGCCACGGGCGAGGCGCGCGAGCCTCGTTCCACCGGCCTCCCCCAGCCAGCGCACGAGCGTCGCCTCGGGGGTCGCAGCGATGTCGCCGACCGTATGGATGCCCCGGTCTGCGAGGAGCTGCGTCGTCGCGGGCCCGACTCCCCCGAGGGCGCGCGCCGGCAGCGGCCGCAGGAACTCGCGGGTCTGCCCGGCCGGCACGACGAGCATGCCGTCGGGTTTGGCCTTGGCCGAGGCAAGCTTGGCGACGAATTTGACGGCAGAGGCGCCGATGGAACAGGACAGCCCCGTTTCGCCACGCACCCGGGCCCGTAGGAGCCGTGCAACCTCCGAAGGTGTACCGAAGAGGCGGCGGGCGCCGGCGACGTCGAGGAACGCCTCATCGACGCTGACCTGCTCGACGAGCGGGGTCACCCCGTGAAAGATCGCCATGACCCGGGCCGAGACGGCGCGGTACTTCTCCATGTGTGGCTCCAGCACGACCGCCTGCGGGCAGAGCCGCAACGCCTGAGCCATCGGCATGGCGCTGTGCACGCCACACCGGCGTGCCTCATAGGTCGCGCTGGAGACCACCGACCTGCCCGTGCGGCGGCCGACGACGGCGGGCCTGCCCCGCAGCCAGGGGCGCTCGAGCAGTTCGACGGAGGCGAAGAAGGCATCCATGTCGGCATGCAGAATGGTCGTCGCCGCGTCGTCGACGGGGCCCGTCGTGACGACGCGGCCGGTGCCGTCCGTTCTCCCCATGGGGCCTTGTGCCTCCCGTGTCGATCCGGGCCCTGCCGGGCCTTGAGCGCTAGACGAGCACCTCCGCGAGCCGCCGCCACCAGGCGCGAAACGCCGGGAGGTCTTCACGCAGGCCGCGGCTGATCGCTATCGTGTCGGGCGCGATGACCCAGGTGCCCCGCTCGGCGAGCGGCAGCACGCACAGGTCGAGGCGGAAATAGCCCGCTTGCCGACGCAGCGCATGCTCCCGCTCACGGACGGGCTCGACGACGTCGGCAGCGAACGCCGCACGACGCTCGCTGCGGGTGCGCAGGTACTCCTCACGTCGCCGGTCGGCCCAGCGCGCCGCCGCCACGTAATGGGTCTCGATGAGATCTTGCAGTTCCAGCTGCCGGTCGAACGCGGCGAAATGTGGCGGCCTGAGGTCGCTCACGTACGGCCTCGTGCCGGGCGTCGCCGTGCGCGCCCACCAGGCCAGCCACTGTGCACGCAAGGCACCTCGGTGCCCTCCGCCCCCGTCCTTGTCGGCGCTGCCCGGCCCCGTGCCGCCCGTTCGACCCGGCCGGAGCACGGTGTGGGCGACCGCGGGCACCGCGGGTGTCACGGCGGGCAACACCGGCTCGCCGAGGTCGGCGAGCCCGGCCATATCGCGCAGGCACAACGCCACCAGCAGATCCCATGGACAGTCTTCGGTCACTTTCCACCGAAGAGTTCCTTCGATGAACATGACTCCAGTTTAAAGAGATGCCCGTCTCCGGGCCAGGGCGGCGCCCGTCACTCGCGGGCGCGCTCGAGAACCAGCTCTCGCACCCGGGCGGCGTCGGCCTGCCCCTTCATCGCCTTCATCACCGCGCCGATGATCGCGCCGGCTGCCTGCACCTTGCCGCCGCGGATCTTGTCCAAGACGTCGGGCTGGGCCGCGAGGGCCGTGTCGACGGCCGCGGCCAGGGCGCCATCGTCGGAGACGACGGCGAGGCCGCGTTTCTCAACAACGTCGGCCGGGCTGCCTTCGCCCGCGACGACGCCGGCAAGCACCTGCCGGGCGAGTCGGTCGGTGAGGGTGCCCGAATCGACAAGGCCCACCAAGTCGGCAACCTGCCGCGGGGTGATGAGCGAGGCGGGGGCGGCATCCTGCTGGTTCGCGAGGCGTGCGATCTCGCCCGTCCACCATTTGCGGGCCGCATCCGGCCGGGCCCCCGCGGCGACGGTCTCTTCCACTTCGTCCACCAGGTCGGAATTGGCGACGTCTTGGAATTCGAGTGCCGTGCAGCCCCACTCGGCGAGGAGCCGGCGGCGGCGCACGGCGGGCAGTTCGGGCAGCGTCTGGCGCAGCTCCTCCACCCAGGTTCGACTCGGCTCGACCGGCACGAGGTCGGGCTCGGGAAAGTATCGGTAGTCGTCGGCATCCGACTTGGGCCGGCCGGCGCTCGTCGTACCCGTGTCTTCGTGCCAGTGTCTCGTCTCTTGCGTGACGAGGCCGCCGGCTTCGAGCACCGCCGCCTGCCTCCGGATCTCGTACCGCACGGCCCGTTCGATGGAGCGCAGCGAATTGACGTTCTTCGTCTCGGTGCGGGTGCCGAGCCGGCCGCTGCCGCGGGGGCGCAGCGAGACGTTCGCGTCACAGCGTACGTTGCCCTCTTCCATGCGAGCGTTCGAGACGCCCAGCGCCTTGACGATGTCTCGGATGGCGGCGACATACGTGCGGCCGACCTCGGGCGCGTCACTGCCGGCACCCTCGATCATGTGGGTGACGATCTCGACGAGCGGAACGCCGCCCCGGTTGAAGTCGACGAGGGAGTAGTCGGCACCCTGGATGCGGCCGGACTCGCCGACGTGGGTGAGCTTGCCCGCGTCTTCTTCCATGTGGGCTCGCTCGATAGGGATGTCGAGGGTGCGGCCGCTCTCGAGCTCAATGCTGACCGAGCCCTCGAAGGCTATCGGCTCGTCGTACTGCGAGGTCTGGAAATTCTTGGCCAGATCGGGATAGAAATAGTTCTTGCGGGCGAAGCGGCAGCTTTCGGCGATGGAGCACTGCAGGGCCAGACCGAGCCGGATCGACGAGGCGAGCGCCTGCCTGTTGACCTGCGGCAATGCGCCGGGCAGCCCGAGGCAGGTGGGGCACGTGTTCGTGTTGGCGCCCTGGCCGAACTCGTTCGCGCAGCCGCAGAACATCTTCGTCTTGGTGTTCAGCTCGACGTGCACCTCGAACCCGAGCACCGGCTCGTACTTGGCCAGCGCCTCGTCGTAATCCATCAGGTCGGCCTTCATGACCGGGCTCCTTCCGACTCGGCCAGCCGCGGCGCGCGCGCCAAAAGCGGGCCTCCCCACTTCTCTTCGAGAAGCGCCTCCAGCCCAGCACCCACCTCATACAGTCGTGCGTCGTGGCGGGCCGGGGCCATGACCTGCAGGCCCACCGGCAGGCCGTCTTCGGGTGCGAGCCCGATCGGCAGCCCCATGCCCGGAACACCGGCCAGGTTCGCCGGGATCGTCGTGATGTCGTTGAGATACATCGACAACGGATCGTCGATCTTTTCACCGAGGCGGAAGGCGGTGGTGGGCGCGCTCGGGCTCACCAGCACGTCGCAGGTCGCGAACGCCGTTTCGAAGTCTCGTTGGATGAGGGTGCGCACCTTTTGCGCCTTGCCGTAGTAGGCGTCGTAGTAGCCGGCGCTCAATGCGTAGGTGCCGAGGATGATGCGCCGCTTCACCTCGGGGCCGAAACCGGCCTCCCGGGTGGCGGCCATGACCCGCTCCGTGGTAAGGGAGCCGGAGGTAGGTACGACGCGCATCCCGAACCGGACGGAGTCGAAACGGGCGAGGTTGCTGGAGGCCTCTGCCGGGAGGATCAGATAGTAGGCGGCGACCGCGTAGCCGAAGCTGGGCGCGGCGACATGCACGATCTCGGCGCCGGCGGCCGCAAGCAGGTCGAGGGCCTCGGCGAAGCGCGCGCCGACCCCCTTCTGGAAGCCTTCGGACGAGAGTTCGTCGACGACGCCGACGCGCAGCCCCTTCAGTCCCTCGCCGCCGCGGCCTCGCCGGGCGGCCTCGGCCATCGATGGCCAGGCCTCGTCGAGGGAGGTGGAGTCGAGCGGATCGTGGCCGGCGATGACGTCGTGCAGCAAGGCCGCATCGAGGACATTGCGGGAGACCGGGCCGACCTGGTCGAGAGAGGAGGCGAGGGCGATGGCCCCGTAACGGCTGACGCCGCCGTAGGTCGGCTTGACGCCGACCGACCCGGTCACGGCGGCCGGCTGGCGGATGGATCCTCCCGTGTCACTGCCGAGGGCGACAGGTGCCTCGAACGCCGCCACGGCAGCGGCCGAGCCGCCGCCCGAACCGCCCGGCACGCGGTCTAAGTCCCATGGGTTGTGCGTGGGGCCGTAGGCGGAATGCTCCGTGGAGGAGCCCATCGCGAACTCGTCCATGTTGGTCTTGCCGAGCAGCACCATGCCGGCCTCGCGCAGACGCGCGACGACGGTCGCGTCGTAGGGCGGTACCCAGCCCTCGAGCATGCGCGAGCCGGCCGTGGAGGGCATGTCCTTGGTGGCCAACACGTCTTTCACCGCGACGGGCACCCCCGAAAGCGGGCCCATGGCCTCACCGGCAGCCCTGCGGCTGTCGATCCCGGCCGCGGTGGCGAGCGCCGCCTCACGAGCGACGTGCAGGTAGGCGTGCACGCTCGGCTCGAGCGCGTCGATGCGGTCGAGGTAGGCGCTCGTCGCTTCGACGCTCGTCGCCTCGCCGTGTGCCAAGAGCTCCGCCAGCCGGGCGGCCGGGAGACGGGTCAGGTCATTCCCGGCCATGGTCACTCCTCCTCCAGGATCGGGGCGACCCGGAATCGGTCACCCTCGCGCTCCGGCGCCCCGGAAAGAGCTGCCGCGACGTCGAGAGAGGGCCTCGGCACGTCGTCGCGCAACACGTTGACGAGGGGCATCGGATGGCTGGTGGCCGGAACGTCGTCGGTGGCGACCTCGTTGACCCGCGCGACCGCGTCGACGATCTGCGCCAGGTCGGCCGTCAGGCCGGCAATCTCTTCGGGGGTCATGTCGATCCTCGCCAACTCGGCCAGGTGAGCGACCTCTTCAACACTTATTTCAGGCATGCTTCTTCCGCGATCGCCGGGCATAGGACGGCACAAGTCTATTCGCCCCGTCTGCCCGCCCTAAGCCCTGGAGCCCGTACGAGCGAGAGTCCACAACGCAGGAGGGCGCACGGCCCAGGCCGCAGGCCTGCGTGACGATCCCCGTCACGCGCTCGCCTCCCGCACGGCGTCTGGCCCCTCGGCAAGGAGCCGCCGGAACTGTGCGGCGTCGAG
>DASTNL010000212.1:0-25753 GCA_035720905.1 Microbacteriaceae bacterium | reverse complement strand
GGGTGAGCGGGTGATCGTGGACGAGGCAGGAATGCTCGACCAAGACACCGCGATCGCCCTATTCACCGTGTGCGATACCGCCGCGGCAACGGTCGCGCTCGTCGGGGACCGCGCGCAGCTCCCCGCGGTCGGTCGCGGCGGGGTGCTCGACATGGCCGCACATATCCGTGGCCGCACTTTCGATATGGCCGAGGTGCACCGTTTTGCCGACCGCGCGTATGCGGCCGTCACCATGCGGATGCGCGACGGCACCAATCCCGGTGACGTGTTCGACCAGCTAAACGAGACAGGCCTCATCCGGCTGCATGACAGCGACGAGGACGCGCGCGACGCGATCGCCGCCGAGTGGCGGGAAGGCGAGGCGATCACGGCCGCCACGAACGATGATGCGCGCACTCTCAATGACCGCATCCGCGAAGTACGCGTCGTCAGAGGTCTTGTTGACGACACCCGGGTGGTGTTCGGCAACGACGGGCTCTCCATCGGCGCTGGCGACCTGATCCAGACCCGCCATAACAACTCCGAACTGGGGGTCGCGAACCGGCAGACGTGGACCGTGCAACATGTCGAAGCCGACGGATCTCTCAGAGTTCGTGAGGCCCGGGCCGGTCGGAAGCGGCAGCGCACCGTGCATCTGCCGGCTGAGTACGTCACAGAACACACGCACCTCTCCTATGCGACTACCGCATACGGCATCCAGGGCGCGACCGTGACCGGCGCGCACACCCTCCTGACCGACACGACGACCGCAGCCGGCGTCTACGTCGGGATGACGCGTGGCCGAGCCTCGAACGTGCTGCACATCGCCGCGGAGGACATCGCCGACGCGCGCGCACAATTCATCGATGCGATGGGACGAGACCGTGCCGACCGCGGCCTCGACGTCGCCTCCGCCCATGCGCGCGAGGACGTCGCCGGGCTGATCGAGAATGGCCCGGTCACGTTCATCAACAATCAGATCGAGACCCTGCTACGGCGCGCCGAAGTCGCCGAGGCTCGGGCAGCGCTCTGGCAGCAGGCCGACACTGCTCTTACCGAACTGACTGCGCAGGAGACACAGAAGCGCGCGCAGGCAGCCTCCAGGGGACGACAGACCCGGCATGCCGTGGAACGGGTACGGGCCGAGATCGTGGTCCCGATCCTCGCCGACGCCAAGGCAGCAGTCGCACAGTGGCGCGATGCCAACGCCCACGAACAAGCAACACTCCAAAAGATCGCGGACGCATCGTGGCTCAGGAAGCGGCGCGCCCGCACCGAACACGAAAACGCGCGATCCCATGTCCGCGATGTACGCGAACGATTGACCCGAGCGTGGGGTGGTGTGCCGAAACCGACCGAGCGCCCCACCGCCTGGGTCGAACGGGTCACCACACCCGTGATCAACGCTGACCCACGCCTCGCCGAAGCCGAGGCGACCCACCAGAGCGCACGCAACGCCCTCTACAACCGGCCCGAACGAGTACGGGCAGCTCGACTGGCGGTATACGTCCGTGTGTTCGGTGCCGAAAAGGTAATGCGCGATCAGTTCGCTTTCCTCAAAGCGAACCCGGCGCAACGCTGCGCTGACCTTTCACAAACCGCCGGCCGGACGCGTAAGGAGGCAGATCTCTTGCGTACTCTCGCACCTGCTGAGGCCCTCGAACGGATCAGACGGGCCCATGCCGCCGAGGAAGAACGTGAGGCGCGGCGGACGGCCAGGCAACAGACCACACGGGAGGAGTTCCAGCGACAACGCCACACCGTCCGCGGGAGACCGACACGCGGCCTGTGAACGGGAGCCTCCGGCCGATCCAGATACCTATCGCAGAATATCGAGCCGTCTCCAATTCGGAAGTGCCCCGCATGCCGCGCACCCCTTGCAGTAGCGCCGTCCGGTGATCCGATTGCGACGGCAGCATCTGATGATTGAAGCAGAAAGTCGGGCGTCGGCGACCCGTGCAGTCCGTCCCGGGGTGATGGCTGGCGGCCGCTCGGCTGAGCAGGCTAGAGCCGGGGGACGGGCGGATCTGGGCGGCTACTCGGATGTGGCTGGCTCCGCTGTGACCGCATCCCGGATTTGTGTGGTTCCGGGAGTGATTCCGGCGGGAGGACCCTCTCCAAGATGGCGGCTCGCACACGTTGCTCGCGGCTGAGTTGGCTGAGGGGTGCGCCGGGCTTCTTGCTGAGAATGTGGATCATGTTCTGCGCATCGTTCTGGAGCCTCAGGTAGGTCGGAGCGGTCTCGGAGGCGAAGTATCCCGGACGCGCTCGCGCGGTCGCGAACACGGCGGCATAGTCCTGAAGCCAGAAGTATGCCTCTCGCACACTCAACTGGCGATGCTGTTCCTGCCGCAGGATACGAGCGGCGCGAGCGGGCTGTGCCCATTCGCCGGTGTCGGTACGGGAATTGTCGAACAGCAGCGCCTCACGGGAGAATACCTGCACCCGGCCGACGAAGGGGAGCGCTTCCAGTGCGGACACAACCATCGCAGAACCCGCCAGTGCGCTCTCGTGCGCGTCCGGCGGGGTCCACCGGCCCACCTCAGGGTAGCCGGCGTCCAGAGACCGCATCTCCGTGGACAGCCGAGACACCGGGGCCGGGGTCGCGACGGCGACGATCATCACTCGGTAACCGGCGTCCGCGAACCGGGTCGCTGTCGCAATCACCATCTCTTTATCGCGGAACGTGCCCTCTAACAGGACCGAGTGCCGTTGCGTGAGTGCGTGATCCAGCGCTAGGCCAATGAGGCCGCCGGAAACCGGTGCGGTGACGCCTGGCATCGCGAACGGGGACTGTTCGGCCAGGCGTGCATAGTCCGGGTGGTATTCGCGGAGGTCGTCGCCGGTGATCTCTACCAGGTCATCGGCGGCACACTCGGCCAGGATCGCGGCCTGTGCCTGCGTCTTCCCAGCCGCGGGTTGCCCACCCAGCAACACCAGGAGGGGGTCACCACGGCCGGGTGTGTGGCCGGCGAACAGGTCGTCGACGACAGTTGTGGCAAACACGCGCGCCAGCCAAGCGGGTGAACCGACCGGCTCGGGGTTCACGCGTTCCCGGCGAGGGCGAGCTTTTCCAGCCGCCACACCTCGTCCTGCGCGATCAGCCCGGCCCGGTCGTGCACGTCCAGGGCCCTCATCTGCTGCTTCACCAGACGCCGCCGTGCCGCCCAATGGCCGCGTTCCGCGTCGTCGGTGGCCCCGTCGGCGAGGTTCAGCAGCACGGAGGAGAGCACCGAGGCTGTGTGCCGGGCGATGTCGTAGAGCATCACATCGGAGACATGATCGAAGTTGTGACGCGTGTACGGTGCCGGTGCCCGCCGAGTCACGGTGGTCTCACTCATGCGCTTCTCCGTCCCTCTCCATTTGTCATTTTACCTTGGCATCCCGACGATCCCCAGAACGGACGTGCCGAAGGGGCACGGCAGGGCGCCTCACATCGAGGACACGCCGTCAGTGCCGCTGCGCGGTGAGATCTCGGCGTCGAAGAGGCGCAGGAACTTCTCGCGCGGGATCACGACTCGCCTGCCGAGGCGCACGGATGGAATCGACCCGTTCTCAATGCTCGCCGTGATCGTGCGGGGATCGACCCCGAGCGCGGCGGCTGCCTCAGCTCGGGTGATCACCGCGGTCCGCGAGACCCGCAACTCGTCTAAGGTCACCGTCACAGTTCGCATCACCACCACCGTTTCTTGTAAAGCGTCGTACGATTCTAAAAATACAACAGAGAACTTGACGAGTCAAACATAGGTATATACGTTTCTAGTATGGGAACAGAACGGGTGAGAGGTAATCCGGCTGGCGTCACGCAGGAGCACGTCGCCGCGAATCTCCGCGCCGCACGCCAGGCGATCGGGATGGATGTGCGCACCGCCGCACGCTTGATGACCGAGGCCGGCCGGAAGCTGGCCGCGTCGAGCATCAGCAAGATCGAGAACGGCGATCGCCGCGTGGACGTGGACGACCTCACCGCCCTTGCCTATATTCTCCGGACCACTCCCGCGGCACTCCTCACCCCACCGTCCGAGGCGGTCACGCTGACCGGAGTGCCGGAATCGTTCCTCGCCGAAGAGATCCAGGCGTGGATCGCCGGCGCCGTGAAGCTCACCACCGAGGACCTGGCTCGGTACTGGAAAGAGCAACGGTTCCAAGCGATCAACTCCACACGCTGGGCCGAGGAGATGCTGGCGAAGTACGACCGCGGCCAGGTCGGTGTCACCCCGCGCGAGGTATACCAGGAGCGCCACGACCGGCAGACCGAACGCGAGGCCCACGCCACGGGCCGGCTCCTACAACTCGACCCGAACGCCTCACTCTTCAACGAATAGACCACGACACCCAAGGCAAGGGAAGGAGCCGGATCATGGCACAGACCGCACGACCGCCCGACGGCACAGTAGACGGGCCAGAGGAGGCGAGAAGACAGCGCCGGTCACGATCGCGGCACGCAGGATCACTGGCCGACTATCAGACGAAGAAGGGCAAGCGATGGAAGTTCCAGATCTACGTTCTGAAAGATCCGGAGAGCCCTGAACTCGGCGAGACTCGCGTCAGCCGTGGCGGGTTCGCTGACCTTGAAGAGGCCCAAGCCGCACTCGCCGAAGCACTGAAGAAGCGTGCGCGGAACGAGAAGTTCCAGGGCAAGGTGCCCACTATCGCAACCTATGCGACGGAATGGACGAAAGGCCTGCGCCTGGAGTCCTCGACCGTGCAGGGCTACGAAAAGATCATCCGTAACCACATCGTGCCTCAGCTCGGCGCGATCCGCCTCGACAAGCTGACGGCAACCAGAATCGGACGGCATTACAGAGAGCTGGAGAAGTCAGGGCGACGAGACAAGCGCGGATTCGGTCAACCGCTCTCGGTTAATACAGTCAACAAGGTGCACGTCGTACTTGGTGCAATCCTTGACGCGGCGCTGGACGACGGTCTGATCGCGGTCAACCCAGCGCGGAAAAAGCGCACCGTGAACGCACCTACGGGGTCACAGATTCGGGCCCAGCGGCCGGAGATCGCGACCTGGACCGGCGCCCAGCTGCACTCCTTCCTGACATGGAATCGCGACGTGCTCGGCGATGCTCTCTTCCCGCTCTGGCGCACCGTCGCCTACACCGGAATGCGACGCAGTGAAGCCCTCGCCCTGCGTTGGGGTGACGTGAATTTCGGCACCAGCAGGCTCAGCATCCGACGTGCCGCGGATGTGACCACGCGGAACAAGACCAAGACCACCAAGACAGGGGCCGCACGTGTTCTCGATCTCGATGCGGACACCCTCGCGGTCCTGAGGGGCTACCGCGCCAAGCGCGGAGCTGTCTCACTCGACCTTGCGCGCGCCGATGCCTACGTGTTCGGCAACGACGCGGGCGCGATTCGTTCACCCAACGAGGTCGGTCGGCGTTGGACCTACCGCGTGAAGCGAGCGCAGGAGAAGGTCGACGGCCTGCCGCGAATCACACTCAAGGGACTTCGGCACACGCATGCGACGCTGCTGCTCGAGTTGGGAGAGCATCCGAAGGTCGTTCAGGAACGGCTCGGGCATTCCACGATCACCACGACGATGAACATCTACAGCCACGTCACGCCGACCATGCAGAAGGCCGCGGTCAACCGCTTCGCCGCGCTCCTTGACGAGGCTTAGCACATATCCCAGCACATAAGCCCCGTCGCAGGCTTATATGAGAGTGCTAAATACCTGATCAGAAGCACTAAATCGATGGCGGAGGATGGGGGATTCGAACCCCCGAGGGCTTGCACCCAACACGCTTTCCAAGCGTGCGCCATAGGCCACTAGGCGAATCCTCCAGCGGTCTCGCAGCCGAATCCGGCCTGCGACGACCCTCAGTATCCTAGCGGAACGCCAGGTGGGGCACGGCCCCAGGCGCTCGCGCCCTGAGTGATCGCGGCAGGGGAGACAGCGGGGTGGCATGGCCATCGCACGGGGCGTGGGGCAGTGGGGTGCGGCCACGCGGGGCGATGAGATGGACGTTCGCTGGGAGCCGGTGCAGCGTGCCGGCATACATTAAGGGCATGACTCAGGTGACAGAGGAACAGGGCGACACGCACACCCATCGTGACGGGCATCACCGGGCGGAAAAGATCTCCGCCGCCGTCATCACCGTCTCCGACCGAGCCTCCGAAGGGCTGCGAGACGACCTCTCCGGCCCTCGGGCGGTGAGTATTCTGGCCGAGGCCGGCTACTCTGCCGACACGATGGTCGTGCCCGACGGCGCCGACTCCGTGACCGGGGCGTTGCGCGCCGCCCTCGCCGACGGCGCGCGGCTGATCGTGACGACCGGCGGCACCGGGGTCGGGCCGCGCGACCGCACGCCGGAGGGCACCCGCGAGGTGGTGGCGTACGAACTACCCGGCATCGCGGAGGCGATGCGCCGCACCGGCGCTGTGATGCACCCGACGGCGCTCCTCAGCCGCGGCATCGCGGGCGTCACCGACGAGCGCACCCGGGCCCTCATCGTGAACCTGCCCGGCTCGCCCGACGCGGTCGCGGAGGGGCTCCAGGTCGTGTTGCCGCTCGTCGCGCACGTGATCGACCAGCTCGACGGCGGCGACCACGACGCTCACGGCCACCACGGCCACTGAGGGTCTGACTCTCACTGCGTCGAGCGTCGCCATGTGCCGCTGCGGCCGCCCTCTTTCGCCTCAAGGTGAATCTGCCCGATCTCGCTCGTGCGGTCGATGCCCTTCACCATGTCGACGATCGCCAGCGCGGCGACGCTGACGGCGGTGAACGCCTCCATCTCGACCCCCGTGCGGTCGGCAGTGCGCACGGTCGCCGTGATGCGCACCCCTTCTTCTTCTACCGCGAGGTCGACGACGACGCCGTGCACGCCGATGACGTGCGCGAGCGGCAAAAGTTCGGCGGTGCGTTTCGCCGCCTGGATGCCCGCGATGCGGGCCACGGCGAGCACATCGCCTTTCGGGGTCTCGCCGTCGCGCAGCGCCGCCATGACGATCGGCGCGCACCAGACGAACCCGCTCGCCGTCGCGGCCCGCACGGTCGGGGTCTTCGCGGTGACGTCGACCATCCTGGCCTCGCCGCGTGCGTCGACGTGGGTGAACTTCGGCGCGGCCATCAGTTGCGCACCAGCATCACGTCGACGTTGGTGCCGGCCTCGACGAGCGTGACGGCTTCGGGCACGATCGCGATGCCCTCTGCCGCCGCCAGGCTCGCGACGAGGTGGGAGGCGGAGCCTCCCCGGGCGGAGGGCCGCACGTGCAGCGGCACCTCCTCGGCCTCGCCGCGCACGAGCGCGACCGGCATGTACTGCGCCCGCCCGGCCGGCCCGGTCCAGTCTTGGGCGGCGACCGCGCGCACCACGGGGCGTTCCCACGGCGTCAGCCCTTGCATCTTGCGCAGGGCGGGCCGCACGTAGACCTCGAACGACACAAACGAGCTGACCGGGTTGCCGGGCAGGGTGAAGACCGGGGTGCCGTCGGACCAGTGGCCGAAACCCTGCGGGCCGCCCGGCTGCATGCGCACCTTGCCGAACCAGACGTTGCCGTGCCCCGACAGAAGCGCCTTCACCACGTCGTAGGCGCCGACGCTGACGCCGCCCGAGGTGATGATCGCGTCGACGCCTGGCACGATCTCGTCGAGCGCCCCGCCGAGCCGGTCGAGGTTGTCGGGAATGGCGCCGATGCGCACCGGCACCCCGCCGGCCTCGGCGACCTGGGCCTCGAGCAGATACGAGTTCGCGTCGTAGATCTGGCCGCGCGTCAGCGGCTCGCCCGGCGTCAAGAGCTCGCTGCCGGTGGAGAGGATCGCCACCCGCGGCGCGGGAAAGACCGGCAGGGTTCGGGAGCCGGTCGCGGCCGCAGTCGCGATGTCTTGGGAGTCGAGAATGCGCCCGGCCGTCAACACGACTTCGCCGATCCGCGTGTCGGCGCCCGCCTCTCGCACATAGCCGGAGGTCGTGGCCGGCGCCGTCACGACGACCTCGGGCAGGCCCCGGTCGGTGTCTTCGACGGGAATCACCGCGTCCGCGTCGCTTGGCAGCGGGGCGCCGGTCATGATGCGGGCCGCCTCGCCGGGCCCTACGGCGGGGTCCTCGGCAGTGCCGGCCGGCAGGTCGGCGACCACCCGCAGCGTGACCGGTCGTAGCGTGCTTGCCTCGGCGACGTCGTCGCGGTGCACGGCGTAGCCGTCCATGGCCGAGTTGTCGAAGCTCGGGATGGCGACCAGGGCCCGCACGTCTTCGGCGAGAACCCTGCCGCGGGCACGCGACAGGGGAGCGTCTGTCTGCAGCAGGGGTTCGATCGACGTGAGGACGCGCTCCAGGTGCTCACGCACGGAGACCGAGGCCGGAATGTCTGCCATGGCTGCACTCTACTGCGAGGCCTCGTGGCCGGGCACGGCCCCCCATCCTCCCGCGTGGTGGCGCGGAATACGATGTGCGGTATGACGCAGTATCGGATCAGCGAGGCTGCCGCGCTGCTCGGCGTCAGCGACGACACGGTGCGGCGCTGGAGCGCCAGCGGCGACCTTCCGGTGACGACCGACGCGTCGGGGCGTCAAGCGGTCGAGGGCACGGATCTGGCCGCCTATGCAGAGCGCATCGCGGCGCCCGCCGTCGACCCGTTGGAGGGGGTCACGAGCGCCCGCAACCGCTTCGTGGGCCTCGTGACGAAAATCGTCACAGGGCCGGTCGTCTGCCAGGTCGAATTGCAATGCGGCCCGCACCGGGTCGTCTCCGTGATCACGACGCAGTCGTGCCACGATCTCGGCCTCGAGGTCGGTTCGGTCGCGGTGGCCGCCGTCAAATCGACGGCGGTCGTCGTGCAGGTGCCCGAGGGAGTGCGGCCCGTACGGTGACGGCCGCCGCAGCGGCCCCGCGCCGGCCGGCCTCGGCCGGGCGTGGGAGGATGGCGAAGATGGATGTCTTGGTGCGGTACTTCGCGGCGGCGGCCGACGCGGCCGGCCGCGAGGAGGAGTCGTTGCATTTCGCGCCGAACGCGACGCTGGGCGACCTGCGCAGCCTGCTCGAAAAGCGCTACACGGGCATGACCGATGTCTTGCGCAACGGTTCCTTCCTCATCGACAAGGTCGTGCGGCGCAGCCTCGACATGCCGCTCGCCCCCCGTGTCGATGTACTTCCCCCCTTCGCCGGAGGCTGATCCGGCGCTACCCTGTGGGGAACGCTGCACCGGGGCTCGGAGGGCGATATGGGCGGGCAGGCGGCCGATCGATTCTTGATCGTCGGGGTCGTGCCCGGCCAGTCGGAGAAAGTGCCGCTCGCCGGGGCGCGTCTCGCCAATCTGTTCGACGCAGAGTTGGTGTGTGCCCACGTGGACGCGATGCGTTACGTGGTGCAGGAAGGCCTCGACGGTTCCGTCGTCTCGTCGTCCGTCGACCCCGACGTCGTCGAGGAGGGCGACGAGGTCTTCGACGAGGGGCTTCGGGCGAGGCTGGCTGCGACCTTCGACGGCGGCCCGGTTCGGTGGAGCACGCGGCTCCTCGCGGGTGAACCGGCCGTGGCCCTGTCGCATCTGGCCGAGAGGCTGGACGCCGAGGCGATCATCGTGGGAACCCGCAGGGCCGGCTTTCGCTCCGGAATGCAGGAGTTCTTCGGCGGCTCGGTCGCCGTGCGCCTGGCCCACCGGCAGGGCCGGCCGGTCATCGTGGTCCCCGTCGGCGGCGAGCCGCGCACCGCCACGGGCAGCATCCTCCTGCCGTGGGGGCCCGCCGACCAGCTTTAAAGTTTAAAGACCCACCCACTCCGTGGTGCCGTCGGCGCCGTGTTGCCTCTTCCAGATGGGCACCTCGTGCTTGATGCGTTCGACGAGGATGCGGCAGGCGTCGAAGGCCTCTGCCCGGTGGCCCGAGCCGGCCGCCGCGCAGAGCGCCGTGTCGCCGACGACAAGGGTGCCTGTGCGGTGCTCCGCCGCGACGGCGACTCCGGTCGCCTGCGCGACCTCGGCGCACAGCGCGGCCAAGACCACTTCGGCGTCGGGGTGTGCTTGGTAGTCGAGGCGAACGACGTTCCTGCCTCGGTCGTGATTGCGCACGACGCCGAGGAACAGGCAGGTCGCACCGTTCTCGTCGGCCGCCACCGCGTCGCGCACCGCGTCTTCGTCGATCGGCTCGCTCACGATACGAGAGAGCCGCACGAGGCTCTGCACCCCCATGACACTTTCCATATCGCTCAATACCTCGCCATCGTGGTGTCGACCTGCCGGGCGTACGCGTCGATGCCGCCCACCAGGTTGACGGCGTTCGGGTAGCCGTGCGCGTGCAGGTAGCGCACCGCCTGGAACGAGCGGTCGCCGACGTGGCAGTGCACGACGAGCGGCACGTCGTGGCGCAGCCGGCCGAGCTCGTCGCCAAGGCTCCGCAACGGGATCGCCTCAGAGCCGGGGATCGCGGCGATTCGCACCTCGTACGGCTCCCGCACGTCGACCAGCTGGAAGGTCGTTCCTTGTTGGCGCCAATCGGCCATCTGCCGCACCGAGATCTGCGCGCGTGCCGGGTTGAAAGAGGCCGCTTGCCTGCCCGGTGTGGCCGCCGCCGCCCCCGGGTGGGAGGCCCGGCCCCGGGGTCTCGTCGCACCGCCGACCGGTGTCGCCGGCACGGCGGGTGCCGGCGCTGCCCCGACGGCGACCGTCCCGGCGGCCGCGGCACGTGCCGGCCGCGCGTCTTCGGCGTCCCGGCCGCCGGTACCGGGCACGGTGGGCTCGTCATCGGCGGCCGCGTACTCGATCTCGCGGAACCGGCCGGTCAGCGCGTCGTACGTCGTCACCCGGCCGACGAGCGGCTCGCCCAGCCCCGTGACGATCTTCAGCGCCTCCGTCGCCATCAGCGAGCCGATGACGGCGCACACGCCCGGCACGACGCCGGCCTGCGCGCAGTTCGGCACCTCGCCTGCCGCCGGCTGCACCGGGTAGAGGTCGCGGTAGGTCGGGCCGGCGCCCGCCCACGACACGGACACCTGGCCTGCGAAGCGCAGAATCGCGCCCCACACGAGAGGCTTGCCGGCCGCGGCGCAGGCGTCAGCGCACAGGTAACGGGTCTCGAAATTGTCGCTGCCGTCGAGCACGAGGTCGTAGTCGCCGAGAATCGCCGCAAGGCTCGTGGCATCCACCCGCACGGGGTGGGTCTCGACCCGGATCTCGGGGTCGATCGCCAGGGCGGCGAGCGCCGCCGACTCCACCTTCGGCCGGCCCAGCATCGCGAGGGTGTGCATCACTTGACGGTGCAGGTTCGAGAGCTCGACCACGTCGTCGTCCACCACACCGATGGTGCCGACCCCGCTCGAGGCCAGGTAGGGGATGCTCGCGCTGCCGAGGCCCCCGGCGCCGATGACGAGGATGCGGGCGGCTGCGAGCCTGCGCTGCGCGGTCTCGTCGAACCCCGGTAGGGCCAACTGCCTGCTGTAGCGGATGAGACGCTCGAGCGAAAGCTCGGGTCCGGGCTCGACCAACGGCGGCAAATGCCCCATGGTGTTCCTCCTCGACGGCGGTCACGACACGCGTGCCTCACGCCTATTCTTACGCCTCGCCGTGTTTTCGCCCGCCGGGAAGGCCCGCGGGCGTGTGCCGCGCGGGCCCGGTCGCATATGCTGTGTATGGCTCCTCACGTGGCGCCATCCAGGCGAACTCCCCCAGGGCGGAAACGCAGCAAGGGTAGTCGGGCTCTGGCGGGTGCGTGAGGGGCCGCCTCACGCTCACGCGGGCGGTGCGCGAGAAGTCGGGGCACCGTGACACGATCCGGGTGCCTTGGCATCGGCAGAACGGAGCAACGTGTCGAAGAGCATCTACATCACCTCGGCCGAAGGCCATACCGGCAAGTCGACGATCGCGCTGGGCATGCTCGACGCGCTGGCGGGCACGGTGGCGAAGGTGGGGGTCTTTCGCCCGGTCGCACGTTCGTCCGAAGAACCCGACTACGTCTTGCGGATGCTGCTCGAACATCAGGGTCTCGCCGGCGACTACGACCGCTGCGTCGGCACGACCTACGAGGCGGTGCACGCCGACCCCGACGACGCCCTCGCGGTCATCGTCGCCCGCTACAAGGCGATGGAGGCCGACTACGACGCCGTGCTCATCGTCGGCTCCGACTACACCGACGTCGGTACCCCCACCGAGCTGCGTTTCAACGCCCGGGTCGCCGCGAACCTCGGCGCGCCGGTGCTGCTCACTCTGGGCGGCCGGGTGACGGCGGCCACCCGCGATCACCTGGGCAGCCCGCCCTCCCGCACACCCGGCGAGATCCGCCAGGTCGCCGACCTCACCCTTGCCGAATTGCACGACGAGCACGCCGAGGTGATCGCGGTCATCGTCAACCGCGCCGACCCCGACCGTCTCGCCGAGATCATCGCCGAGACCGGGGCCGTCACGAAGGCCCGCCTCGGCCGGGCCGTCGTCTGGGCTCTGCCCGAAGACCCGGTGCTCGTCGCGCCGACGATGCGCAGCATCCGCCAGGCGATCGACGGCACCCTCGTGCATGGCGACGCCGAGCTTCTGGGGCGTGAGGCGCTCGCGGTCGTGATTGCGGCCATGTCGCTGGAGAACGTGCTGCCGAGGCTCATCGAAGGCGCCGTCGTCATCGTGCCGGCAGACCGCACCGAGGTGCTTCTGGCCGTCTTGATGGCGAACGCCTCGGGAACTTTCCCCTCGGTGGCCGGCATCGTCTTGAACGGCGGCTTCAACCTGCCCGACGTGATCGTGCGGCTGATGGACGGCGTGCATTCGACCTTGCCGATCATCTCGACCCGGCTGACCAGCTACGACGCCGCCGTGCGCATCACCGACACCCGCGGCCGGCTGGCGGCCGATTCGCAGCGTAAACACGACAGCGCGCTGGCGCTCTTTCGCCAGCACGTCGACGCCGACCGGCTCCTCGACCTTCTGAACGTCACCCGGCAGGCCGTCGTCACGCCGCTGATGTTCGAATACGACCTCATCGCCCGGGCCCGCGCCCATCGTCGGCACATCGTGCTGCCAGAGGGTGACGACGACCGCATCCTTCGCGCCGCGGCCCGGCTGCTCGCCCAGGGCGTCGCCGAGTTGACGATTCTCGGCGAGATCTTCGAGGTGCGTTCCCGCGCGATCGAGCTCGGCCTCGACATCTCGGCCGCCCACGTGCTGAGCCCGTTCGACCACGTGCTGAGCCTCAAGTTCGCCGACGAGTATGCGCGCCTGCGCGCCAGCAAGGGCACGACCCGAGACCTGGCGGCCGACACCATCACCGACCCGTCGTATTTCGGCACGATGATGGTGCATATGGGGCTGGCCGACGGCATGGTCTCCGGCGCCAGGCACACCACCGCCCACACGATCCGCCCGGCGTTCGAGATCGTGAAGACGAGGCCCGGCGTCTCCGTCGCCTCGAGCGTGTTCCTCATGGCGCTCGCCGACCGGGTGCTGGTCTACGGCGACTGTGCGGTGATCCCCGACCCGAGCGCGGAACAGCTGGCCGACATCGCCCTCTCCGCCGCCGAGACGGCCGCGCAGTTCGGCATCGACCCGCGCGTCGCCATGCTCTCCTACTCGACCGGGGAATCCGGTCACGGGGCGGATGTCGACAAGGTGCGTCAGGCGACCGCCCTCGTGAGGCAGCGCCGCCCCGAGCTCCCGGTGGCCGGCCCCATTCAATACGACGCGGCCGCGGACGCGGCGGTCGGCGCCGCGAAGATGCCCGGCTCCGACGTGGCCGGCCGGGCGACCGTCTTCATCTTCCCCGACCTCAACACGGGCAACAACACGTATAAGGCGGTGCAGCGCAGCGCCGGGGCGGTCGCGATCGGTCCCGTGCTGCAGGGTTTGCGCAAACCCATCAACGACCTGTCTCGCGGCGCGAGTGTCGAAGACATCGTGAATACCGTCGCGATAACCGCCATCCAGGCCGCCGCGCAGCCGGCCGTGAAGGGAATGCATCGGTGAAGCCGGTACTCGTCATCAACAGTGGTTCGTCGTCGTTCAAGTATCAGCTACTCGACATGGATCGTGAGGAGACGCTCGCGCGCGGCCTCGTCGAGCGCATCGGCGAAGACGGCGGCCACGCCAGCCACACGCGGGAGGGAGCGGGCGAGACTGCCGAGACGTTCGAGCGGAGCCTTCCGATTCCCGACCACACGGCGGGTTTCCGCGTGATGGTCGACGCGTTCGCCGCACACGGGCCGTCGCTCGGCGAGCACCCGCCCGTGGCGGTCGGGCACCGCGTCGTGCACGGCGGCGAACGTTTCGTCGAGCCGACGCTCGTGACTGACGAGGTGGAGCAGGGCATCGAGGATCTCGCCGACCTCGCCCCGCTGCACAACCCGGCCAACGTGCAGGGCATCCGCGCTGCCCGGAGCCTCTTTCCCGGCCTGCCGCACGTCGCCGTCTTCGACACGGCCTTCCATCAGAGCCTGCCGCCGGCCGCCTACCACTATGCGATCGATCCCGATCTTGCCGGGCGGCTGCGCATCCGCCGCTACGGGTTTCACGGCACCTCGCACAAGTACGTCTCCGAGGCGGCGGCGCGGTTCCTTAGGCGCCCTGCGGCCGAGGTGAAACAGCTCGTGCTGCACCTCGGCAACGGCGCCTCCGTCACCGCGGTCGACGGCGGGCTGAGCGTCGAGACCTCGATGGGCATGACCCCGCTGGAAGGGCTCGTCATGGGCACCCGGTCGGGCGACATCGATCCGGCGGTACTCCTTTACCTGCAACGCCACGGCGGCTACGACGTCGACGGCCTCGACGACCTGCTGAACAAGCACAGCGGCCTTCTGGGCATGAGCGGTCACCGCGATATGCGCGACGTTCAGGCCGCCGCGGCAGCCGGCGACAAGGCGGCGACCGACACGCTCGCCGTCTACCTGCACCGGCTGAAAAGCTACGTGGGCGCCTACTACGCCCAGCTCGGGCACCTCGACGTCATAAGCTTCACCGCCGGCATCGGCGAGAACAACGCCGCCGTGCGAGCCGGGAGCCTGGCCGGGCTCGACGAGCTCGGCATCGTCGTCGACCCGGCACGCAACGAGGCCCCGGGGCGAGGCGTCAGGCGCATCTCGGCCGACGACTCCCGCGTGGCCGTGCTCGTCGTGCCGACCGACGAAGAGCTGGAGATCGCCCGGCAGACGCTGCGGCTCGCGGCAGCCTGAGCGGGTGCTGCGAGGGCCCGGGCCTTCGGCTCCGGGGCGGCCTCGGGAGGCTTTTCCCCAGGGTGTCGCCGGCCTCGGGCGGCGGTGTCCACACCCCGGGCCGCGCGGCCTTTGCTCGGTAGCATGGACGCGTGGTCACCGCCTTGTACCGCCGTTATCGGCCCGAGACGTTTGCCGAGATGATCGGGCAGGCACAGGTGACCGAACCGCTCATGACGGCGCTGCGCACCAACCGGGTCGGCCAGGCCTACCTTTTCAGCGGGCCCCGCGGTTGCGGCAAGACGACGAGCGCCCGCATCCTCGCCCGCTGCCTCAACTGCGCGAAGGGCCCCACCGACACCCCGTGCGGCGTGTGCCCGAGCTGTGTCGAGCTGGGGCGCGGCGGGCACGGCTCGCTCGACGTGGTCGAGATCGACGCGGCCAGCCATAACGGCGTCGACGACGCCCGCGAGATTCGCGAGCGGGCCATTTTTGCGCCCTCCCGTGACCGCTACAAGATCTTCATCCTCGACGAGGCGCACATGGTCACCCCGCAGGGTTTCAACGCGCTGTTGAAGATCGTGGAGGAGCCGCCCGAGCACGTCGTCTTCCTCTTCGCGACGACGGAACCCGACAAGGTGATCGGCACGATCCGCTCCCGCACCCACCACTATCCGTTCCGACTCGTGCCGTCGGCGCCGATGATCGAGTACATCGGCACGATCTGCGCCGACGAAGGAGTCACCGTCGCCCCCGGTGTGCTGCCGCTCGTCGCGCGGGCCGGCGGCGGCTCGCCGCGCGACACCCTGTCGCTGCTCGACCAGCTGATCGCAGGCTCCGAGGGCGACACCGTCGAATACGAACGCGCCGTCGCCCTGCTGGGCTATACCCCGGCGGCGCTGCTCGACGAGGTGGTCTCGGCCCTCGCGCGCCGAGACGCGGCGAGCGCGTTCGAGGTGGTCGACCGTGTCATTCAGACGGGTCAAGACCCGCGCCGATTCGTGGAAGACCTGCTGGAGCGGCTGCGCGACCTCATCGTCGTGACGGCGACGGCTGCCGAGAAGGCGGAGGGGGTGCTGCACGGCGTTCCGCGCGACGCGCTCGAACGCATCGCGCAGGAGGCGTCGCGGTTCGGCCCGGCCGAGCTCTCTCGCAGCGCCGACCTCGTACATGCGGCGTTGACCGCTATGACGGGTGCCACGGCGCCGCGCATGCACCTGGAACTCCTCATGGCACGTCTGCTGATCGCGCCCGCCGGCGCGGCCGCCCGCGACGTCGTGGCGCGCCTTGAACGCCTGGAACGCCGTCTCGACATCGGCGGCCCGGCGGCGGAGGGGCGGATGGCACCCCCCACGGCAAGCAGCACGCCGCCCGCCCCTGTCACAGGCGGCGGGGGCACCTCGGCCAGGCCAGACGCCGACGAGGGCGCGGCTGTGACCGACGAGGACCGCACGCATGCGGCAGGTGCGGAGCGAGGGCGCTCGGCCGGTGCCGGTGCTGGTGCGGAGCCGGGCGCTGCCGCCCCGCCGCGCGACGCGCCGGCGACCCGCGACCCCGCGACGGTGACCGCGCAGCAGGTGCGCGACGCCTGGCCGCAGGTGCTGGCCGTCGTGCAAGAGGCGCGGCGCAGCGCGTGGATCGTGCTGCAGACCGCCCAGGTGCAAGAGTTGCGTTCGGGACCGGTACTCGTCCTCTCGTTCCCGAGTCGCCGCGACGTCGAGGCCCTGAAAGACGCGGGCGTCGCCGGCCACGGCGTGGGCGACTACTTGAAAGACGCGCTCGACGCCGTGCTCGGTATTCGCCCGGGCCTCGTGGCGAAAGCCGCCGCACCCGCCGCTTCCGAGTCTGCCGACACGGCTGTCGTGCCCGGTACCGTCACGCGTGACCGCCAGCGGCCGAGCGTTCGCACCGCCACGGGCGGCACCGTCGCGGACCCGGGTGCCACGGGCCCGGGCGTGACAGGGGAGACGGCCGCGGGGGAAGCGGTCACGAGCTGGGACGTGATCGCGATACCGCACCCCGAAGACTCCGCAGAGAGGGCTGCCGGGCCCGACGCGGGCGAAGGGGAGTCCCCAGAAGACGACCTCGTCGAGGAGGAGCCGCCGGAGGATGCCGCCTTCGACGAGACTCCTGCGAAGGCGCCCGTCGGCGACAGGGCGCCCGGCAGGCACGGGCAACAGGAAGAGGCCTCCGCGCCGGGGGCCGCCGGTGCCTCGGCCGGCACGTCGCCTGCAGAAGGCGCCCTTCAGAACGGTTCTCGGGCGCACGAGGCGGCCGCGGCCCCCGCGCGGGGCGGCGTCGCGTTCCGTCGCCCCGACGAGCGGCAACGGTACGGCGAGGCGGTCGTGCGCGAGGTGCTCGGGGCCCGGTTCCTCGAAGAACAGAATCTCGACGGAGGCGACTGAGTCGTGTATGAGGGCATCGTGCAAGACCTGATCGACGAGCTCGGGCGGCTGCCCGGCATCGGGCCGAAGTCTGCCCAGCGGATCGCCTTCCACATCGTGCAGACCGAGGGCTTCGACGTCAGCCGGCTCGCGCATATCCTGCTCGACCTGCGCGACAAGGTGCACTTCTGCCAGGAGTGCGGCAACATCAGCGAACAAGAGCGCTGCGCGATCTGCCGCGACGCGCGACGTGATCGGTCGCGGATCTGCGTCGTCGAAGAGGCCAAAGACGTCGCCGCGATCGAACGCACGCACGAGTTCCATGGCCTCTATCACGTGTTGGGCGGCGCGATCAGCCCCATCGACGGCATCGGGCCGGAGGAGTTGCGGCTGCGCGAACTCATGAAGCGCCTGGCCGACGGCTCCGTCACCGAGGTGATCATCGCCACCGACCCCAATCTCGAGGGCGAGGCAACGGCGACCTACATCAGCCGCATGCTCGCCCCACTCGGCCTCACCGTCACGCGGCTCGCCTCGGGGCTGCCCGTCGGCGGCGACTTGGAATACGCAGACGAGGTGACGCTCGGCCGCGCGTTCGAGGGCCGTCGCGTCGTCGGCTGACCCGAGGCTCGGCTGCCCTCCCGCGCCCCAGAGGCCGGCCCCTGGCTGTGCTCCCGGCCCTCCCGCGCCCCGAGGCTCGGCTGCCCGCCACCGCCCGGCCTCGGCGGGTGTGACGCCGACGGTGCGGTGTCGGCGGCCTTCTAGAATGGTCAGCATCCGTTCGTCGCGTCGGCCCGCGCCGTCGCCTACAGCCTGCCGTTCTCACCTTGGAGCCGTTTGTGGCATTGATCGTACAGAAGTACGGTGGTTCGTCGGTCGCCGACGCCGAAAGCATCAAACGCGTCGCCAAGCGGATCGTGGAGACCCATAAGGCGGGCAACGAGGTCGTCGTCGCCGTCTCGGCGATGGGCGACACCACCGACGATCTGATCGACCTTGCACACCGGGTGGTGCCGATTCCCGACCCCCGCGAGTTCGACATGCTCCTGACCGCAGGGGAACGGATCTCCATGGCCCTGCTCGCCATGGCGATAGGCAGCCTCGGCCACGACGCGGTGTCATTCACGGGCAGCCAGGCCGGCATGATCACGACCGCCCAGCACGGCGCCGCCCGTATCGTCGACGTGACGCCCGGCCGGGTGAAAGACGCGCTCTCGGAGGGCAAGATCGCGATCGTCGCCGGGTTTCAAGGCTTCAACCGCGACACGCACGACATCACGACCCTCGGCCGCGGCGGCTCCGACACGACTGCCGTGGCGCTCGCCGCCGCGCTCGACGCGAGCGTGTGCGAGATCTATACCGACGTCGACGGCGTCTTCACCGCCGATCCGCGTGTCGTGCCGCTGGCCAAGAAGCTCTCGCGCATCACGAGCGAAGAGATGCTGGAGCTGGCGGGTTCGGGCGCGAAGGTCTTGAACATCCGCGCCGTCGAGTACGCGCGTCGCAACGGCGTCACGCTGCGCGTGCGTTCCTCGTTCAGCAACGACGAAGGAACCCTCGTCGTCAGCCATCCGTCAGAGGAGTACGCGGCCTACATCGCGGCAAAACACAAGAAGGGCAAGTCCATGGAAGAGCCGATCATCGCGGGCGTCGCCACCGACCTGACGCAGGCCAAGATCACCGTCATCGGCGTGCCCGACGTGCCCGGCGCGGCCGCCCGCATCTTCAAGGTCGTCACGAAGGCGAACGCCAACGTCGACATCATCGTGCAGAACGTCTCGGCGGCGACGACCGGCACGACCGACATCTCGTTCACCCTGCCGAAGGCAGACGGCCAGCGGGTCGTCACCGCGTTGAACGCCGAACGGCACGAGCTCGGCTTCGGCCCGCTGCAGTACGACGACCAGATCGGTAAACTGGCGCTCGTCGGTGCCGGCATGCGCAGCAACATCGGGGTGTCTCTTCAGCTCTTCGAGGCGTTGGCGGATGCGGGCATCAACATCGAGATGATCTCGACGAGCGAGATCCGGGTTTCGGTCATCACGCGGGCCGACATGGTGAACGAGGCGGCTCGCGTCGTACACCGCGCCTTCGGCCTCGACGGCGAGACGCAGGCCGTCGTCTATGCGGGGACCGGCCGCTGACGAGGCTCCGCGAGACGTGCCCGGCAGGAATCCCGGGCGGGCCGGCGCGAGGGCTTAGGCGAGGGAAGGAAGAGGAATGAACGCTTACGACGACGGGTACAGCGTCGCGGTCGTCGGTGCCACCGGGCAGGTCGGCGGCGTCATGCGGCGTCTTCTGGCCGAGCGGCACTTTCCGGTGAAGGCCATCCGCTTCTTCGCATCCGCCCGGTCGGCGGGCACGGTGCTGTCGTTCGAAGGGCACGACGTCGTCGTCGAAGACGCGGCCACGGCCGACCCGTCGGGTATCGACATCGCTCTCTTCTCCGCCGGCGGCGCCGGCAGCCGTGCGCTCGCGCCGAAGTTCGCCGCGGCAGGCGCCATCGTGATCGACAATTCCAGTGCGTGGCGTATGGACCCGCACGTGCCGCTCGTCGTCAGCGAGGTGAACCCGGCCGCGACGGCCGAAGCGTTCGGCCCCGACGGCCGGGGCATCATCGCGAACCCGAACTGCACGACCATGGCGGCGATGCCCGTCTTGAAGGTGCTCGACAAAGAGGCGGGGCTCACCCGCCTCATCGTCTCCACCTACCAGGCGGTCTCGGGCTCGGGCCTGGCGGGCGCCCGGGAGCTCGCCCGGCAGGCCCAGGCCGCCACAGCGAACGAGAACCTGCTGGGGCTCGTGCACGACGGCCGCGCCGTCACCATGCCCGAACCGGTCAAATACGTGCGACCGATCGCCTTCGACGTCGTGCCGTTCGCCGGCAACCTCGTCGACGACGGCTTGAACGAGACCGACGAGGAGAAGAAGCTTCGTAACGAGAGCCGCAAGATTCTCGGCCTGCCGGACCTTCTCGTCAGTGGAACCTGCGTGCGTGTGCCGGTCTTCACCGGGCATTCCCTGTCGATCAACGCTGAGTTCGCCCGCCCTCTCTCCCCGGAACGGGCCACGGAGCTTCTGGCGGATGCGCCGGGCGTGCGTCTCACCGACGTGCCGACCCCGCTGGAGGCCGCCGGCAACGACCCCAGCTACGTGGGCCGTATCCGCGCCGACGAGGGGGCGCCCGAGGGCCGGGGCCTCGCCCTGTTCGTGGCCAACGACAACCTTCGCAAGGGCGCCGCCTTGAACGCGGTGCAGATCGCCGAACTCGTCACGGCGCGCCTCGCGGCCGGGCGGGTCGCGGCCGCCTGACGGCTAAGGCTAAGGCGCGGCCGGGCCGCCTTCGACCGTGAGCGATGGGCCTGCCGCGGTCGGTGCACGCTCGGCGCAGACATAGTACCCGCGCCAGTAGACTCGAAACGTGGCAACTTCCTCCTACGACGTCGTTTTGGTCGGTGGCGGGATCATGAGCGCGACTCTCGGTGCGTTGATCCAGCGTGTGCAACCCGACTGGAGCATTCGCATTTTCGAGGTGCTGGGGGGCGTGGCGCGCGAGAGTTCCAACCCGTGGAACAACGCCGGCACCGGGCATTCCGGGCTGTGCGAACTGAACTACATGCCCGACAGCGACGGGCCGCTCGACCCGTCGAAACCGATCCACGTCAACGAGCAGGCGCAGCTGAGCCGCCAGTTCTGGGCGAGCCTGGTGCGCTCCGGCAGCCTGCCCGACCCGTCGGTGTTCCTCCATTCGGCACCCCACATGTCGTTCGTGCGCGGCAAGGACAACGTCGACTATCTGCGCCGGCGTTACGAGACCCTCAAAGACCTGCCGCTCTTCGCCGGAATAGAGTTCGCCGACACCCCGGAGAAGATCGCCGAATGGGCGCCGCTGCTCATCGAAGGCCGGGCACCCCGGCAGTACGTCGCCGCCACGCGGTCGCCGGCCGGCATGGATGTCAACTTCGGTGCCTTGACGAAGGCCCTGTTCGAAGACCAGATCGCGCACGGTGCGGTGCTCAGCCTCAACACCCGGGTGAGCGGTATCAAGCGCCGCAAAGACGGCCTGTGGCGGGTGAAGGTTCGTCACGTCGTCGGGCAGACCCCGTATCAGGTGACGGCGCGGTTCGTGTTCGTCGGCGCGGGGGGCGGCGCGCTGCACCTCTTGCAACGCACACACATCCCCGAGATCAAGGGGTATGGCGGCTTCCCCGTCAGCGGTAAGTTCTTCCGCACCACCGACCCGGCCCTCGTCGCCCAGCACACGACGAAGGTTTACGGCAAGGCCGCCGTCGGCGCCCCGCCGATGTCGGTGCCGCACCTCGACCGCCGCGTGGTCGACGGGCAGCCCTCCCTGCTCTTCGGCCCGTACGCGGGCTTCAGCCCCAAGTTCTTGAAGAACAGCACCTGGCTCGACCTGCCTCGCTCGTTGCGGTTCGGCAACATCATGCCGATGCTCGCCGTCGCGCGCGACAACTTCGCCCTCATCAAGTACCTTGTCGGCGAGTTGCTCGCCTCACGCACGAAGCAGCTGCGCGCCTTGCAGCAGTTTGTGCCGAACGCGAAGAGCGAGGATTGGGAGCTGATCACCGCCGGCCAGCGCGTGCAGGTGATAAAGAAAGACAAGGAGCGCGGCGGCAAGCTGCAGTTCGGCACCGAGGTGATCACGGCGGCAGACGGCTCCATCGCGGGCCTGCTCGGCGCCTCGCCGGGGGCGTCGACGGCCGTGCCGATCATGCTGAACCTCTTGAAGACCTGCTTCCCGTCGAGGTACCCCGACTGGGAGCCCCGGCTGAAGGAGCTTGTGCCGACGCTCGGCGAAGAGCTGAACCGGCAGCCGGCGCTCGCGGAGGCCACGATGGCCGCCACGGCCGAGACCCTGCAGATTCCCGCCTGAACGAGATCCGACACACGCCCGGCAGGCGCAGCCTGCCGGGCGGGCTCTCCTGTGCATCCTCACCCCGGCAGCCTCACACCCTCGCAAGCTTCCCAGAGCCCTCGTGGCGGCCTGTGCGCGGGCCGGCCGGCGCGCGCAGGCGGAACGTAAGATCGTCTCGTGGCCAAACTGTATTTCCGTTACGGCGCTATGAACAGCGGCAAAAGCACGGCGATGTTACAGGCGGCCCACAACTATGAGGAGCGCGGCCATGTCGTGCTCTTGGCCAAGCCCGCGGCAGACACGAAGGGCGACGCCGACATCGTCTCGCGCCTCGGCGTGCGTCGCCCGGTCGACTTCCTGTTGCAGCCGGGCGCCGACGCCTACGAGACGTTCACCCGGCATCGTGCGGCGGCGCGCCGGGCCGGCCACGACGTGAGCGCGCTGCTCATCGACGAGGCGCAATTCCTCACCGAGGCCCAGGTCGACGACCTCTTGCGCATCGCCATCCTCGAAGGCGTGCCGGTGCTCGCCTACGGCATCCGCACCGATTTTCAGACCGTCGCCTTTCCCGGCAGCCGGCGGCTGCTCGAGATCGCGCACAGCATCGAGGAGCTGAAGACGATCTGCCGCTGCGGCAAGAAGGCGATCTTCAACGCTCGCACGATCGACGGCGTCTTCGTCTTCGACGGCGACCAGGTCGCGATCGACACCTCCCACACGTCGGACGGGGCGGGGCCGAAGGTCGGCTACGAGGCGCTGTGTGCATCGTGCTATCTCGAAGAGAGCCACGGGGTCTTGAACAGGCGCGGGCCGTGGTCGGCCGGCGGCCAAGAGCGCGAGCCGGACGCCGACTTCGCGTGAGGAGCCCGGAACCTGTGCGAGAGAAAGCCGTGTGCGCATGACCCTGCCGTTGAACGTGTTAGACCTGGCGCCGCGCCCGGCGGGCGGCACGAACGCCGACGCCCTGGCGGGTAGTATCAAGCTCGCCCAGCGAGCGGAAGAGCTCGGCTACCAGCGTTTCTGGGTGGCGGAGCATCACGGCATGCCGGCCATCGCCTCCAGCGCCCCCGCCGTCTTGATCGCGGCGATCGCGGCACGTACCCAGCGGATCCGGGTCGGCAGCGGCGGCGTGATGCTGCCCAACCATGCCCCGCTCGTCATCGCGGAACAGTTCGGCACACTGCGGGCCCTCTACGGAGACCGGATCGACCTCGGCATCGGCCGGGCGCCGGGCACCGACGGGCTCACGGCGGCCGCGTTGCGCCGCAGCGCCGAGAAGCTGGGTGCAGCCGACTTTCCGCAGCAGCTCGTCGACCTGTTCGGCTTCTTCTACGGCATGCCGGAGGACAACCCGCTGCACGTCATCACCGCCCGGCCGGGCCGGGGGGATGCGCCCGAGGTCTGGCTGCTCGGCTCGAGCGGCTACAGCGCCCAGGTCGCGGCCGCGCTCGGTCTGCCTTTCACCTTCGCGCATCACTTCGCCGGCGACCACACGGAAGAGGCGCTCACCCTCTACCGGAACGCGTTCGAGCCCTCCGAGATGCTCGCCGAGCCGCACGCGATGGTCGCGGTGAACGTCATCTCCGACGACGACCCGGAGGTCGTGCGTCGTGAGGCGCTGCCGGGCCGAATCACCTACCTGCAGATGCGGCGCGGCCAGAAGCCCGAGCCGGTCGCCTTGGCCGACGCGCTCGCCTACGAATTCTCGCCGGCCGAGAGCCAGTTCCTCGCCGCCAAAGAGGCCAGGCAAGCGGTGGGCACCCCGCCCGAGGTGCGTGCCGCCCTGCGGGGTCTTCTCGCCTCGACGGAGGCCGACGAGTTGATGATCGCGTCGAACGCGGCGAGCCTTCCCGGCCGCATCCGCTCCCTCGAGGTGGCAGCGGCCGTGCTCGCCGACTGAGTGACCCGGCCTCCGAGCAGCGGCGCACCCCTTGATGGGGCCCGCGCGCCGACATACCGTGTGAGCACACGGCGAGAGGGCGGCCTCATGAGGGAATCGAGCGTGGCGAAGGCGGGCCGAGCGCCCGACCCTGAGGCGCCGGGGGAGCCCGAGGCGCCGACACAGATACCGCGAGCGTCGTGGCGGTACATCATCGTGCGGTCGGGCCAAGAGTTTCTGTGGGATGACTGCATGCAGATCGCGGCCGCGCTGACCTATTACGCGGTGCTCTCCCTTTTTCCGGCGCTCTTGGCGGTCGTCGCGGTTCTCGGCCTCGTCGGCAAGGCGAAGACGGTGACAGATGCGGTGCTGTCGGCAATCGGCCAGCTGGCGCCCGGCCCCGCCGTCGACCTGCTGCGGGGGCCGGTGCACGAACTGGCGACGTCTGAGGCGGCGGGGCTCGCGTTGGTCGTGGGTGTCCTCGGCGCGCTGTGGTCGGCCTCCGCCTACGTGCGGGCGTTCGGCCGGGCCGTGAACCGCGTCTACGAGGTCGACGAGGGCAGGCCGTTCTGGCGGCTCGTGCCCACGACCCTCGCCGTCACCGTACTGGGTGTCGCGATCGCCGCGGTGATGAGCGCGACCCTCGCGCTCTCCGGCGGCGTGGCCCGTGCCGTGGGAAACGCATTTGGGGTGGCGCATGCGGCGGAGGCCGTGTGGAGCGTCGCGAAATGGCCGGTGCTCGTGGCCTTGGCCATCGTCGCGGTCTCGGTGTTGTACTACGTCACGCCGAACGTACGTCGGCCGAAGTTCCGCTGGGTGAGCATCGGGGCAGCCGTGGCCTTGGCCCTCGCCGCGCTCGCCACGACGGGTTTCGCCTTCTACGTAGCCAACTTCGCGCATTACAACAAGACGTACGGCGCGATCGGCAGCGTCATCATCCTGCTCATCTGGGTGTGGATCGTGAACCTCGCGCTGCTCTTCGGTGCGGAGTTCGACTCGGAGGTGGAACGCGGCCGGCAGCTTCAGGCCGGCATCCGGGCCGAGCGTGCGATCCAGCTGCCTCCTCGAGACGATCGCCAGAGCGTGCGGCGCGCTGCCCGTGAAGAGAAGGCCGTCGCCCGTGGCCGTGAGCTGCGGGAACGCCTCGCCGCCGGCCGCGCCGCCCGCTAGGCGACTCCGCCGGGCGACTAGGATCTAACGCTCTAGTCCGGGAATTATCCGGTTGGATGCAGGCTGCTCGCGGCCACTGGTACGAGAGTGGGCAGGCGCCACACCCCCGACAATAACGGGGGCGGCCCGGACTCAGGTGGTTACCAGACAGCCAATAGCATTCTCATAGCGGCAAGGTTGGCGAGGCGAGTTTCGGGAGGGTACCGGGGTGACGGGCAAGCGTTCAACGATACGGCGGATGAGGCTGCCCGGATCGGCGCTGGCTGCTGTCTTCGCTGTGGGCGTTCTGTCGACGGCGTTGGCTGTGGCCTCACCTGGCATTGCGACCGCCAGCCCGGCCCTCCAGGGCCTGACGCAATCCAACGAGTATAAATGATCAAGACGAGATAGT
>DASTNL010000211.1:0-4883 GCA_035720905.1 Microbacteriaceae bacterium | reverse complement strand
CTTGTAGTGGATCTTGTGCTCGAGGGCGGCCCAGAAGTCCATGGCGATGGTGCGGAACTGCACCTCGACCGGTACGTCGACGCTGCCGGTGGACAGGAATACCGGCACCTCGACGATGGCGTGCAGGCTCTTGTAGCCGTTCGGCTTCGGGGTGGCGATGTAGTCCTTCGCGACGAGCAGCCGGAGGTCGTTCTGGCCGGTGATGAGGTCGAACACGCGATACACGTCGGAGACGAAGCTGCACGTCACCCGCACGCCGGCGATGTCGGTGATCGTCTCCCGCATCGCCTCGAACGACGGCTCGATGCCGCGCCTCGTCACCTTCTCGACGAGGCTCTCCGGAGTCTTCAGCCGGCTCGAGACGTGCTCGATCGGGTTGTAACTGTGCAGCTGGTTGAACTCTTCGCGCAGAATCTGGATCTTCGTGTTCACCTCGTCGATGCCGAACTTGTACGGCATCATGAACCGTGCGAAGTCGTCGCGCAGTGAGACGACCGCCCCCAGTCCGTCGTCGTCGAGCCCGCCCAACGCCCTGGCCGCACGGTCTCGCAACGAAGGGCTCTGTGGCCGCGAGCCCCAGGGATCGTTGCCGGCCGGGCGTGCCGCCCCGTCGTCGTCGGCGGCTTGCCGCTGCGCTACATCGCTCACCCTTCCACGCTATCGCTGGGCGGCCTGGGCGGTCGGCACCCACGCACGGGGCCCGACGGCAGCCCGGTCACGACGCCTGATGGGCGGCGAGCGCCTCGTCGGTGGCGGGCTCGTTCCCGCTCTCCGCACCAGAGAGGCTCTCGTCCGGCGCCTCGCCCAGGCGGCTGCGCACGACGTCGGCCAGCTCGGCGGCGTACGGCTCCCGCAAGAGCGACGTGTGCTCCGACGCGATCTGCACGATCTCGCGGGGGCCGGTGAGGAAGGGCCGCCACGCCTCGTAGCCGTCCGGGTTGTTCTCCGCGATGACGAGCAGCGTGCGCCCCGCGTAGCTGTGCACCTCGTGCCGCCGCGCAACCCGCTTCAGCAGGTCGAAGAACGCGTCGAACTGGTCCTGGCCGTCGAACTGTATCGCGCCGGCCACGTAGGAGCGCGCGTGGCGCCCCCAATCGGCGAGCGCAGGGATGCCCTCCGGCAGCAGGCGGTGCAGCCATCTCTCCGCCTGGCGAGTCAGGTCCCATCGGGCGTTGCGGTGCGGCCCGCCGGGGAGCCTTTGGTAGTCGAAGTCGCTGTCGGTGATGCTCGCCGGCAGGTAGGTGTCGAGCAGCCCGACGAGTTGCACCTCTTCTCCGGCGCGGGCCAGCGTGTCGGCCACTTCCAACGCGACGAGACCTCCGAACGAGTGGCCCAAGAGAATGTATGGCCCCTTCGGCTGCAGGACCCGAAGGGTCTCCAGGTAGCGGCGGGCGGCCGCCGCCACCGTGTGGTCCGGCAGCCCTCGCCGCTCCAGGCCGTGCGCCTGGTAGCCGTAGACTCGCCGGCCCGGCAGGTGCCGCGAGAGCGGATGGAACGTGAGTGCCAGGGCACCCGCGCCGGCGAAACAGTGAATGGGCGTCTTCTCGCCGGCGTCTCGCAGCGCTACCACGTCGGGGTGGCTCGGCAGGCCCGATCTCTTCGAGAACTGGACGCGTTGGTGGAACTCCCGCAGCGTTGGCGCTTCGAGCAGCTGGCTTGACGGCAGATATACGCCGAGCCGTTCCCGGACCATCGCGAGTGCCTCTTCGACGGCCAGCGAGTCTCCGCCCAGCGCCATGAAATCGTCGTCGAGGCCGACGGAGTCGAGGCCCAAGGCCTCTGCCCAGATATCGGCCAGCACCAGCTCGTACCCGCCCGACGGCGGGGTGGAAGGGGTGACGGGCGTCGGGGCGGGCAGCCCCATGCGGTCCACCTTTCCGCGCTCCGTCCTCGGCAGCCCGGTCAACTGCACGATGGTCGGCGGCACCATATACTCCGGCAGGGATCGGCGCAGCTCGCGGCGGAGCGCGGCGACGGAGGGCGCGCGCCTCTGCGGGTCGCACACGACGTAGGCGACCAGGTGGTCTGGGTCGGGAGGGTTGTGCACCCCCATGACGATGGTTTCCGTGACCTCGTCGATCCGCAGCAGCGCCGCCTCCACCTCGCTGGGCTCGACCAGGTAGCCGCGCACCTTGATGGCGGCGTCGGAGCGGCCCGCCAGGATCAGGTTGCCGGCGTCGTCGATCTTGCCGAGGTCGCCTTGCTTGCAGGCCGTCCGCCCGTCGGCCAGCGGGGTGAAACGTGCCGCGTTGGCTTCATCGTCGTGCCAGTAGCCGCCCGAGAGGTACGCGGAGATCGCGACGACGGTGCCGATCTCGCCCCGCCCGGCCTCCGTACCGTCTTCCCGCAGGATCGTGACCTCTTTGTTGGCGACGGGGGTGCCGGCCGGCAACGGCCCTGCCGGCACGACGTCACCGTGGTGCACCGCGAAGGTGCTGAAGCCGCCCATCTCGGAGGATCCGAGCCAGTTGGCGTACGAGGCCTTCGGTGTGAGGTGCGGCATCAAGGCCCGCACGTCGGTGCCGTAGATCGCCTCGCCGGCGGTGGAGACGAGGCGTAACGAATCGAGGGTTTCGTTCGGGCCGAGGGTTTCCACGAGCGAGCGGATGAGGTACGGCGTGCCGTGCAGGGTAGAGATCTCGTTGTCGTGAAGCCAGGCCGACAGGTGGTGCACGCCTTTGTCGCGGGGATCGAAGGTGTGCACGGCGGCCCCGTTCAGCGTCGCAATGCACAGCACGTAGAGCCCCGCCGCGAAGCTGTAGGGAAAGACCAGCGCGACGCGGTCTTCCGGCGTGATGCCCCATAGCTCGCCATGCGCGTATGCCTCGTTGAGCAACCCGCCGTGAGTCTGGATCACGCCCTTCGGCCGGCCGGTCGAGCCGGAGGTGAAGACGATCGCGGCCGCGTCCGTCCCGTGGCGCACGGGAGGCTCGCCGGCCTGGCCGCGTGCCGCGGGCTCGGTCTGGAGAATCTCTTCGAGGCGCAGAACCCGCCCGCCTTCTCCGACGAGTGCCGTCGCGACACCGGTGTGCTCCTCGTCGGCGATCACGATGCCTAGACCCGCGGTTTCGGCGATGTTGCGAAGCCGTTCCTCGGGGAGGTGCGGGTCTAAGACGACAGCGACGCGTTCGGCGCGCCAGATGCCGAGAAGCCCGACGAGGGCGTGCGGGTCGTGGCCGGCGAGCAGGCCTATCGGGGTCTCGTGGTCGCCGCCGGAGGCGAGGGCGAGGTGCCCGCGGATATGCCCCGACGCGGTGTCTGCCTGGGCGAAGGTGTACGAGGTGTCGACGGAGGAGAAAGCGACGTGGTCGGCGACTGCGTCGACGATGTGCTGCCAGCGGTCCGTCAGTGAGGTGCGATGGTGGAGGAGGTCGACGGGGCGGAGCATGCGCTGTACCTTTCGCCGGGGGCTTGCTCGAGGGAGGACGTCCGACACTGGTCGGGGGAGGCAGATTGCCTTCCGTGAACTCTCCGACCAGAGGGCGCGCCTGGCCGCGTCTTAGCCGGAGGCTGGTGCGATGACTGCTTCAGTCTTCTCGCGAAGGCGCCACCCGGCAAGGGGTGTGGTCGCACCGGCTCGTCACGCCGCGTCGGCGAGGGAGCCCGACGAGTAGGCGATGCGGTCGCCGACGAGTGTCAGCTCGGAGCGGAGATCGCGGATCGCGTCGTCGGGCACGGCGAAGTAGTCGTCGGAAAGCACGGCGAGATCCGACCACCAGCCGGGCCGCAGGGCGCCGCGCCGGTCTTCTTCGAACGAGAACCAAGCGTTGCCGATCGTCTGTGCGACGAGGGTGCGCTCCCGGTCGAGCAGGTGGCCGGGGTCGCGCTGTGACGTGCCGTCGAGCGAGCGCCCGGCGACGAGCCACCATGCCGACAGCCACGGGTTGTGGGAGGAGGCCCGGGTCGCATCCGACCCGACCCCGAGCGGCAGGCCGGATGCGACGATGTCGCCCAGCGGCGGTGCGGCGTGCAGGGACCCTGTGCCCCACACGGCCTGCGAGGCGGCCGAGCGGAAGGCGAGACGCGCGTCAACGATGACGCCTACGCCGAGCGCCTTGGCTCGGGCGATGTTCCGGGCGCTGATGCGGTCGACATGGGCGAAGGAGAAGCGCAGGCCGGTGATCGGCGTCGTGCGCCCCACCTCTTCCCAGCAGTCGAGAATCAAGCCGATGCTGTCGTCCATCACGGCGTGGATATGCATGGGCACGCCGCGTTTCGCGACGCTGCGGCTGATGCTCGTCAGGGTGTCGCGGGCCTCGTCGGCGATGGCGAAGTCGTCGAGACCTTCGAAGTCGTGGCAGCCGAAGTGCACGACCTCGCCGATGCCGACCGAGCGCAGCCAATCGTCGCCGCCTTCGTCGGGCAGGGCCTGGAGCCATTCCTCCACCTGCCGGACCTCGTCGCCCGGCGTCGTCGCGGAATCGAAGAGTCGCATGCGCAGGTTCAGGCCGCCCGTGCGATGCAACTCGTGCAGCGCGGCGTAGCGCTCCCGGCTCATGCCGAAACCGCCCGGGTCGAGAACACCCGTCAGCCCGAGCGCCGCATAGTCGCGCGCCATCGCTCGGGTGCCGGCGATCTCTTCGTCGGGGCCCGGGGTGCCGACGGCCGCAAGAAACAGATTGAACGCGGGCAGTGCGCGCACGACCCCGGTCGGCTCACCCGACGGGTCGCGCTCCACGGTGCCGGCCGGCAGGCGCCTGGCCGCATCCTGCAGCCCGACCGCCTCGATCGCGGCGCTGTTGGCGATACCGACCTCGTACAGCGACTGCACGTAGACCGGGTTGTGGGGCGCTACCCGGTCGAGCTCGGCGCGGGTCGGCAGCCAGGTACCGGCGAACTGTGTCTGGTGCCAGCCGCCGATCGCGCTCACCCACCCGCCGGAG
>DASTNL010000210.1:0-3615 GCA_035720905.1 Microbacteriaceae bacterium | reverse complement strand
CGGGAGGCGTTGCGCGAGGCGGAGCTGCTCGACATCCTCGGCCCTGTCCCCGTCGCTCGGCCCGCCGCCGGGACCGGCGGGCCGGCCCGCGCCGCGGGCGATCCGGCTCCCGACACGGCGGGGAGCGAAGGGCTCGCGCGTCTCACCGTGCGCTTCACCTACGGCCAGGCCGCAGGCGTCGCCCGCGTGCTGCGCGGCCTCATCGTGCGGGCTGCGACCGCGCCGCGTGCCGCCGCGGGCCGCGGCCGCCGCACGCCCCCTACACTCAAGGTGAGATTCGACGACCCGGAGGCGCTATGACCATGGCTCGCGCCCTGAAGGGGCTCCGGATCGTCTTCGCGGGCACCCCCGAGGTCGCGGTGCCGGCCCTTCGCCGCCTCGCGGCCGGCCGCCACCGTGTCGTCGGCGTTCTCACCCGCCCCGACGCTCCGCTCGGGCGGCGTCGCACGCCCACGGCCTCCGCCGTCGCACGCGAGGCGGCGCTCCTCGGGCTGCCCGTCGTGACGGCGAACCGACCCGACGAGACGACCGCGCGCCAGGTGCACGCCTGGGCTCCCGACCTCGGCGTGATCGTCGCGTACGGCGGCCTCCTGCGGCAGCCGCTTCTCGACGTGCCGGCCCACGGCTGGATCAACCTACACTTCTCCGCCCTGCCGCGTTGGCGGGGTGCAGCGCCCGTCCAACGGGCGATCCTGGCCGGCGAGAGGGCGACGGCGCTCGACGTCTTCCGTCTCGTGCCGGCCCTCGACGCCGGCGAGATTCTCGCCTCCCGCAGCCAGGGCCTGCCGGCCGATGAGACCGCGGGCCAGGCGCTCGAGCGTTTCGCCGGGCAAGGCGCGGGCCTTCTCGAGGAGGTCGTCGACGCGATCGCGCGAGGCGACGCCGCGGGCCGGCCGCAAGAGGGCGACGCGACCTACGCGACGAAGCTCACGCGCGACGACGGCCGGTTGGATTGGGCGCGGCCGGCCGCCGAGATCTACAACAGGTTCCGCGCCGTGACGCCCGAGCCCGGCGCCTTCACGACCCTCGCCGGCCAGACGGTGAAGATCCACGACATGCGGCGGTCGGGCGCGCACCCGGGCCCGGCGCCCGACCCCGCAGCCCTCGCCGCGGGCGAGGCGCGTGGCATCCCGAACGGTGTGTTGGTCGGCACCGGCACGACGCCACTCCTTCTCGTGACGCTCCAGCCGGCCGGCAAACGCGCCATGCCGGCCGAAGACTGGTGGCGCGGCCACGGCCGCGCCGGGCTGCGGCTCGGATGAGCGGGCGACGCCGTTCCGGGCACGCGACGCCGGCCCGACGGGTTGCCTACGACGTGCTGGCCGCCGTCGAAGGCTCCGACGCGTACGCCAACCTGCTCTTGCCCGCACGGCTCGGCCGTGCCGGCCTCACGGGCGCCGAGGCGGGCCTGGCCACAGAGTTGTGTTACGGCACCCTGCGCATGCAGGGCTACTACGACGCCGTGCTCGCGGCGGCCGGCGGCCGCGCGGTCGACAGCCTCGACGCTCCCGTGCGTTGCGTGCTGCGCCTCGGCGCACATCAGCTGCTCGGCATGCGCGTCGCCGGCCATGCCGCGGTCAACGAGTCCGTCAGCCTCGCCAAAGAGGTCGGCGCCGCCAAGGCCTCGGGCCTCGTCAACGCGGTGCTGCGTCGGGTCGCGGCGCGCCCGGCCGCCGGTTGGCGCCGGAGCCTCTTGGCACTCGTGACCGGCGACGAGCGCCTGGCGCTGGAATACTCCCACCCGCTGTGGATCGTGCACGCGCTCCGAGAAGCCCTCGAGGCCGACGGCCAGGCGCCGGGGGCGCTGGGCAGGCTCTTGGCCGCAGACAACACCCCGGCCGAGGTCAACCTCGCCGCCCTCCCCGGCGTCGCCCTGCCGAAAACGCTCGTGCCCGACCGATTCTCGCCGGTCGGCTACCGGTTGCCTGGCGGCGACCCGGCCCCGCTCCTGGCGAACGGCGAAGGCCTCCTACGGGTGCAAGACGAAGGGTCGCAGCTTGTCGCCCTCACGATGGCGCGAGCCCGGCCCGCACAGCCCAGCGAGCGATGGCTCGACCTCTGTGCCGGCCCGGGCGGCAAAGCCGCGCTCCTCGCCGCCGAGGCTGCCGCCGCGGGGGCCCACCTGTGGGCGAACGAGGTCGTGCCCGCCCGCCGGCGCCTCGTGGAGCGTGCGCTTGCACCGTGGCCCGACACGGTGCAAGTCACCGAGGGCGACGGGCGCACGCTGGGGCACGAGCGGCCGGCCTCCTTCGACCGGGTGCTCGTCGACGCGCCCTGCACGGGCCTCGGTGCACTGAGGCGGCGGCCGGAGGCCCGCTGGCGCAAGGAGCCTTCCGACGTCGCCCGGCTACAGGCGCTGCAACGCGAACTGCTCGCCTCCGCCCTGGGCTGCGTGCGGCCCGGCGGCATCGTGGTCTATGCCACCTGCTCTCCGCACGTGGCCGAGACCCGGGCGATCGTCGACGCGGCGGTCGGCCGCAGCGGGGTGCGCCTCTTGGCCGCAGGGCCGATCCTGGCCGGCCTCGTCCGCGCCGCAGCGCCCGTGCCCGCAGACCGGACCGTGGCGCAACTGTGGCCGCACGACCACGGCACCGACGGCATGTTCGTGGCCGTCTTGACCCGGGAGGGCGACGAGTCGGGCGCCGCCGCCTGAGGGGCGCGCCCCGGGGTCGGCGGGCGGCGGACACGGGGAGGCGCCGCGCCCGGCCGTAGGCTGAGAGGCATGGCCGCAGCGCACATCAACCCGAGCGTTCTCGCCGCCGATTTCGTGCACATGGCGGCCGAGCTCGATCGCATCCGCACCGCCGACGAGGTGCATGTCGATGTGATGGACAACCACTTCGTGCCGAACCTGACCTTCGGCCCCCAGATGGTCGGGCGGATCCACGACGTCAGCCCCGTGCCGCTCGACGTGCATCTGATGATCGAGGACCCCGACCGTTGGGCCCCCGAATACGCGCGCCTCGGTGCCGAAGGCGTCACCTTCCACCTCGAGGCCGCCAGGGAGCCGTTCACCCTTGCGCAGACCCTCGCAGGGCTCGGAGCCCGGCCGGGTGTGGCCGTGAAGCCCGGCACCGACCCGGCCCCCCTCCTCGACCATCTCGACCTCTTCGGAATGGTCCTCGTGATGACCGTCGAGCCGGGTTTCGGCGGCCAGCGCTTCATGCCCGAGACGATGCCGAAGCTGCGCCTGTTGCGCCGGGCAGCCGACGAGCGGGGCCTCGACCTCAGGCTCGAGGTGGATGGCGGCATCACCGCAGAGACCATCCGCACCGCCGCGGCGGCCGGCGCCGACACCTTCGTCGCGGGCTCCAGCGTGTTCGGCGGGGCCTCGCCGATAGCGGCGATAGCGGCGTTGCGTGTCGCGGCCGACGAGACGCTCGGCTGAGCCGGGCGGTGCCGGCGGCCGGCGCCGGGCGACGCGGTGCGCAGGCCGTACCGGTATTCTGGGTGAGTGAAGACCTTCGACACCCTATTCGCGGAACTCAGCGACAAGGCAAGGCTGCGCCCGGAGGGTTCCGGCACGGTCGCAGAGCTCGACCGTGGGGTGCACGCGATCGGCAAGAAGATCGTCGAGGAGGCCGCCGAGGTCTGGCTGGCGGCCGAGCACGAGGG
>DASTNL010000209.1:0-5842 GCA_035720905.1 Microbacteriaceae bacterium | reverse complement strand
GCTTGTTGCCGCTGACCTGCGGGTCCGCAGCCGCGTCTTTCCGAGAGGGGATGTTGCCCTCGTCTTTCAGCGCGATCAGCTGGCCCTTCTTGCTGAAGAAGGTGGCCTCGAGGTACTTCCACGCCAGCGACGGGTTCTTCGAGTACCGGCCGATGCCCTCTGCCTCGCCGCCGAGATAGACCTTGGTGCCGTTCGCCCCGAGCGGCAGCGGCACGACGCCGTACGTGAACTTCGCCGTCTGCTTGGCCGTCGCGATCTGCCAGTTGCCGTTCTCCGCGAACGCGATCTTGCCCGCCGCCCACTTCTGGAACGGAACGGTCTGATCCCACGTGCTGGCCTCGCCGGTGAGGTAGCCCTTCTTGACCCACTGCTGGGCCGTCGTGAGGCCGGCAGCGAGCGTCTTGACCGACGGGTTCGCGTAGCTGAAGCCCGCCTCGGTCAACCACGGGTACGCCTGAAACTCGCCCTGGCTCTGGGGCTGGCCCGAAAGCGTTATGCCTCCGAACCCGGCCTTGACAGCCTTGGCCATGTCGGAGTTCAGCTCGCCCATGGTCGTCGGAGGCTGCACCCCGATCTTCTTCAGGATGTCGGCGTTGTACCAGAGCCCGAGCAGGTTCACGTAGCCCTGAACGGAGTAGACCTTGCCGTCAAGCTTGTGGATGGCAGAGGCCGGGAACTGCGACGAGTCCGCATAGTTCGACCATTGCTTCGAGATGTCGAGCAGCGCGCCGGCATTCTCGATGTTGTCCGCGTCTCCGCCGTTGAAGACGACGACATCGGGGCCGGTCTGACTGCCGGCTGCGGTGATGAGCTTGGAATCCATGTTGTTGTACGGGACATAGACGTTCTTGACCGTGACGCCGGGGTTTTCACCCTCGAACAGCTTGGCCTCGTCGGTCATCAGCTTCACCTGTGTCGGCGTGCTGAAGTAGTGCCACACCGTGAGCGTCTTGCTCGATGAGCCGCCGGAACCGCTCGTCGAACCCGCGGAGCCGTTCGAGCCCCCTCCCGAACAGCCGCTCAAGGCCAACGCGGCGGCAGCCGCGAGCGCCGCCAATGCCGTGATCTTGCGGCGGTGCCGTGTGATCGATCTCATTTTTTCCTCCTGAACTCCCTTGGTCATGGGAACTTTTCGGAGCCACTGAATGGATTGAAGAGAAACATTCCGAAAAGGTTTTCCTTAGGCTAGCACGGGCTAAGAGACCTGAATACACCGCATGAGAAGATATGGTTTACGGAAAAGGGGGAGGCGGCGGTGCCTGCACAGTCGAACGGCGGGTCACACCCCGCCACGCGCAGGGCGAAGAGGCCTACCTTGCGAGACGTCGCGGCCCTGGCAGGGGTGTCGATCGCGACCGCATCGAAGGCGTTGAACGGCCGCGGCGCCGTGCACCCCGACACCCGCGATCGCGTGCTCGTCGCGGCAGAAGAGGTCGCTTTCACGCCGAACCGGCTCGCGCGCAACCTGCTTTCCGGCCGAAGCGGCACGATCGGGCTTTTGACCAACGATTTGATAGGCCGTTTCAGCATCCCGATTCTCATGGGGGCCGAAGACGCCTCGGGAACCGGCGAGATGTCTGTCTTGCTCTGCGACGCCCGCGGCGACGCGATCCGCGAGGCACACCAGCTGAAGACCTTGCTCAGCCGGCGCGTCGACGGGCTGATCGTCGTCGGCAGCGACACCGATCCCCGCCCCTCCGTGGGGGAGAAGATCCCGGTGCCCGTCGTCTACGCCTACGCGCCCTCGACCAGCCCCGAAGACTGCTCCCTCGTGCCCGACAACATCGGCGGAGGCAGGCAGGTCACCCAACACCTGCTCGACATTGGCCGCACGCGCATCGCCCACATCACCGGCCCGGCCGATTTCCTGGCCGCCGCAGATCGTGCCCAAGGGGTGGCCGAGGCCTTGGGTGCCGCGGGCCTGCCCCTGGTCGGCGACAGGCCTCTTTACGGCGCCTGGACGGAGGCGTGGGGCAGAACCGCCGCAGACACGATTCTCGACCGGTTCCCTGACACCGACGCGATCGTGTGCGGCAGCGACCAGGTCGCCCGAGGGGTGCTCGACGCCCTCCACGAACGGGACCTCGACATCCCGGGAGATGTCGCGGTCACCGGCTTCGACAACTGGGACGTCTTCGCCACCGGGTCACGCCCCCGGCTGACGACGGTGGACATGGATCTCGAACTGCTTGGCCGGCTGGCCGCGGAACGCCTGATACGGGCGATAGACCAGCCGCTCGACGCCGGCATAACCACGCTCCCCTGCCGAGTCGTGGTCCGCGAATCCACGGCCGGCTGACCCGGGCGGCATCGCGGAGCACGGGCGGGGAGGCCACCGGCCGGTAGGCGTCCTCGCCGCCCGGGTCGGGGCACCTCGTTCAGCCCGGCTTGACGGCGACGATGCCGACCGCCTGCAGGAACGGCTTGTGCGCGCGCATGGTGCGGGCCATCGTGAAGACGCGCCTGCGGGTGGGCCCGTCGCGTAAGACGTTGCGGAAGAACCTCATCGCTTGCACGAACCCCTCGTCGGCGACGACACGCTGCGGCTCGAGGAGAGCCAGGGGCGACGTGTGCACGAAACGCACCTCAAGACCACACTCGGTCACGAGCCGGCGCCATTCGCCGATGGTCTTCGGCCGGGCGTGCACGTGCATGGCGTGGGCCAGAGCGTCACGGATGCCGTCGGCCTTGCCCGCCGCCGCGTCTTTCAGCGACAGCTCGTGCAGCACGTAGCGCCCGCCGGGCCGCAAGAGCCGCGCCGCCTCGGCGACGATCGAACGCTTGACCTCTTCAGACTGGATGGTCAGCACGCCTTCGGCCAACACGATGTCGGCCGAGGCGTCGGGCAGCCCGGAGGCATCGGCGCGGGCGGCGATGGCCCGGCCCTTGGCGCTCACCAGCCGGTCGATGACCGCCGCGGCCTTCGGGTCGGCGTCGACGCCCACGTAATCCGCCGGGTCGTGGCTAAGCACGATCGTGGCGGTGCGCCCCATACCCGGCGCGAACTCGACCACGTGCGCGCCGGTGACCCGCGCCTCGCGCAAGAGCGGCTTAGTCAGCCGAAGGCCGCCCGGCCGCAACACGCGCTTGCCGAGCCGGGCGAGCAGCCAATGGCCCTGCACATGCTCTACACGCCGGGCGGCGAGCGGAATGTCGCCGGGCTCCACCTCGATGGGACGGCGGGCGGCAGACCTGGCCATAGTGTCCTTCCGTGACGACGCCCCGTCTCCGATGCTGTCACGAATCGATGTCCCAGCCAAGGCATCCGCGTCAGGCCGGGTTTTTCACCGCCCGTTCGCGCTCAACGCCCTCGGATCCAGCGATCGAGCGTCACCCGGCTGATGCGGGCCGCGTCGGCCACCGCGATCTTCTTCACCCCGTGCGCGACCGCCTCGAGGGCAATGCGCCGCGCCTCCGCATCGATCTTGTGCCGCTCACCCGCGAGCTCGCGCAGCCTTGCCACGACCCGGTCGCGTTCGGGGTGCCTGGACGGCAGGGCCTGCCGGGCCAGCGCGGCGAGTCGACGCTCCGCCTCGGCCGGCGTGGGCAGCCGGTCATCGGTGAACCGACGCTCCAGCGAGCCCTCATCTGTGTCGAAACGAACCCGCCAGCTCTTCTGCGCCGTGCCGTCATCGGTCACGTCTGGGCGACTGGGCTGCAGGTGCGCCGTGCCATGCCCCATCTTCACCGCGTAGTCGGCTCGCCCCCACCAGGCGTCGTCGCGGCTCGCGTCGAGGTCGGCGCGGTACGCGGCCACCAGAGCCGCCATCGTGTCGAACCGCCCGTCTTCTTCTGCCGTCTTCGAAACCATCGCTCTCACCCCCGGGCGGCGCGTTCGCCCGCCCGTCTTATGGCCCGAGGCTGCACCCGTCGGGCCGTCACCGTTCGCTGAGCGCCCCTGCCGCGAGACGCCCCGCCATGATGTATCTAATGATACACCGATATGTAAACTTTGATACATAGGGACAGAAGGCGATCACCCCGCAGGCGCCGACGCGGTTCAGGCGCGGGCCTTGGCGCGCCCGCCACGGGCGGCCTTCAGCGCCATCCGCGTGGCCGAGATGATGAGGAACAGGGCGAAGAGCACGTCGCCGGCGAACGGATTGAGAAGAGCGGCTATCGCGGCGCCGATCGGGGTCGTGACGCAGGCGGCGAGCCCGACCGCCGCCGCGGCCGGCAGGTCGACGTTCGAGCGTCGCATGTTGCCGAGCGTGCCGGAGATCGAGGTCGGCACGATGACGAGCAACGAAGTGCCCTTGGCGACGAGGTCGCTCGTGCCGAAGCCGAGCATCAGCACGGGCACCATGATGCTGCCGCCGCCGATGCCCAAGAGGCCCGAGAGCACCCCCGTGACGAGCCCCGTGCCCGCCAACGCGATACCCGCCGGCCAGGTGACGACAAAATGCGCGTCACGGGAGGGGATGACGACGAAGAGGCCCACAATCACCGTGGCGAGGAAGACGATGAACGCCCACCGTAAAACCGTCGTGGGGATGCGCGAGAGCAGCCAGGTGCCGAGCTGGGCCCCCACGACCGCGCCGACCGCAAGGATCAAGGCGGCCAGCGGCGCGAGGTCGCCGCGGGCGGCGTAGGAGGCGACGCCGGCGATGGAGAGCGGCACGATCGCCGCCAGCGACGTTCCGGCGGCCAGGCGCTGGTCGAACCCGGCCGTGATGACGAGCAGCGGCACGATGATCGCCCCGCCGCCGACCCCGAAGAGCCCGGCGATCAGCCCGGTCAGAAGCCCGATCGCGACGAACGCGGCGATGCGCCGTGACTTTCGCCGGCGCACCGCCCCGCCGGCGGCCGCGTCACTCGCCGGTTCGTCGGCCGGCGGGCGTTTCCGGCCCAGCCCCTCCCCGGCCGTCGCTAGCCCTGCTGAGACCGGTAGTAGGCGAGGAGGGCCCGGGTGGAGGCGTCTTGGTCGGCGACGGCCTCCGCGTTGCCCTCGATCGCGGGCGCGATCTCGAGCGCCAGCTGCTTGCCGAGCTCGACCCCCCACTGGTCGAACGAGTTGATGCCCCACACCGTGCCCTCGGTGAAGACGATGTGCTCGTACAGTGCGACGAGCTCACCCAAGACGCGGGGCGTCAACGCCGGCGCGAAGATAGAGGTCGTCGGCCGGTTGCCGGGGAACGTACGGGCCGCGACGAGGGCGCCGGTGGTGCCCTCTTTCTCTACCTCGGCCGCCGTCTTGCCGAACGCGAGCGCCTTGGTCTGCGCGAGGAAGTTCGCGAGGAGCAGGCCGTGCACGTCGCGGTCGCCGTCGGTGAGCGGGTACGCGGGCTTCACGAACGCGATGAAGTCGGCCGGGATCAGCCTGGTGCCCTGGTGGATGAGCTGGTAGAACGCGTGCTGCCCGTTCGTTCCCGGCTCCCCCCAGAAGACCTCGCCGGTGTCGGTCGTGACCGGCGAGCCGTCCCACCGCACCGACTTGCCGTTCGACTCCATAGTGAGCTGCTGCAGGTAGGCAGGAAAGCGGTTGAGCTGCTGGGCATACGGCAACACAGCGTGCGACTGCGCGCCGAGAAAGTTCGTGTACCAGACGTTGATGAGGCCCATGAGCACCGGCACGTTGCGGGCCAGCGGCGTGGTGGCGACATGCAGGTCGACGGCGTGAAACCCGGCCAGAAGCTCACGGAAGTTGTCGGGCCCGATCGTCACGGCGAGGCTCAGCCCGATGGCGGAGTCGACGGAGTAGCGGCCGCCGACCCAATCCCAGAACCCGAACGCGTTCGCCGGGTCGATGCCGAACTGCGCCACGCGGTCGAGCGCGGTGGAGACCGCGACGAAGTGCCGCGCGACGGCGGCGTTCCGATCGGCCTCACTCTCGCCGAGCGCG
>DASTNL010000208.1:0-5567 GCA_035720905.1 Microbacteriaceae bacterium | reverse complement strand
GGCCGGTGGGCGGGGGCGCCCGCCCCGCCACCCCGTCTGCGCACCACGATCGCCACCGCCTGCCTATCGGGCCCTGGCCAGCAGGTCGTCGCGCGGGTTCTCGGCCGGCAACGCGGCCTCGAACGCGCGCAGCGCCTCCTCCGCATCTTTGGGCAGGTGTGACGGCACGACCACCTGCACCTCGGCAAGCAGGTCGCCGGTCGCCTTCTTCGTCGCGACCCCGCGCCCCTTCACCCGCAAGACGCGGCCGGACGGCGTGCCTGGGGCGACCCGCAGCCGCACGGCCGGGCCGCCGAGCGTCGGCACCTCGATCGTCGCGCCGAGGGCCGCCTCGGTAAACGTCACCGGCACGGTGACCCGCAGGTTCAGGCCGTCGCGTTCGAACACCGGATGCTTGCGCACCGTGACGGTGAGCACGATGTCGCCGGGCGGCCCCCCGTCAGGACTGCGCAGACCCTTGCCGCGCACCCGGATCTTCTGCCCGTCGGCCACCCCCGCCGGGATCTTCACGGTTATTCCGCGCCCCTCGCCGGTCTGCAGCTGCACGGTGTCGCCCTTGGTGGCCGTCAGAAAGTCGAGGGTCGTCGTCGCCTCGACGTTGCCGCCCTTTGTGGGCCCGCCGCCGCCGCGGAAGCCGCCGCTGGGGGTGCCGAAGCGCCCGCTGCCGAAGATGTTGCCCAGAAGGTCTTCGTAACCGCCCCGGCCGAACCCGGCGCCTTGATACTGCGCGCCCCGGCCGAACATGCCGCCGAAGACGTCTTCGAAGCCGCCGGAGCCCGAGCCCGCCCCCGGTGCGGTGAAGCGCGCCCCCGAGCCCATCGCGCGAATCTGGTCGTACTCTTGCCGTTGCTCCTTGTCGCTGAGCACGGCGTACGCCTCGCTGATCTCCTTGAACCGCCCCTCAGCCGCGGCATCGCCCGGGTTGGAATCTGGATGGTATTTGCGGGCTAGCTTGCGGTAAGCCTTTTTCAACTCGGCCTCACCGACGTCTTTCGAGACGCCGAGAACCTTATAGAAGTCCTTGTCGAGCCAGTCCTGGCTTGCCAACCGGCACCTCCCTCTCCCGCCTCATCGGCGTCGCACCCCGCACCGGTCGCGTCACTCCCCTGCGGCCGGGCCCTGCGGGGTCGCGACGACGACCTTCGCCGCACGCACCAAGGTGTCGCCGAGCGTGTAGCCCGTCTCGACCACCTCGGCGACCGTGTCGACGCTCACCTCGGCGTCGGGCTTCTGGAAGAGCGCGTCGTGCACGTTGTGATCGAACGCGTCGCCGGCCTGCCCGAACTTCGTCAGCCCGAGCCGCTCGGCGACCCCGCGCAGCTTCGCGGCGATCGTCGCGAACGCGCTCTTCTCGTCGGCTAGGTCGCCGTGCTTCTCGGCTCGGTCGAGGTCGTCGAGCACCGGCAGCAAGGCGGAGGCCACGTCGCCGACGGTGCGCTCACGTTCGAGCACACGGTTGTTTTCGGTACGCCTGCGATAGTTGGCGAACTCGGCGGTGACGCGTTGCAGGTCGGCGAGGCGTTCGGCGGCCAGACGCTTGGCCTCGACAAGCGGGGCATCCGCCTCCGAGGCGGCACCCGGCTGGCCCGCGCCCGACTCGTTCAGAAGCGCGTCGAGCTCGGCGTCGGTGACGCTGCCCTCACCCCCCACACCCGAGCCTTCGCCTGGGCCGGCCGCGGCGCCCTGCCCGGAGGGGGCCTCCCCCTCCGGGTGGCGAACCTTGCCGGTCACCGGGTCGATGCGCCGTTTGTCGTGCACGACGGGCTCGTGCCAGTCTTGCCGGTCGCCGTCATGCGGGCGGCCCGGCTCCTGGGGGGACTCGTCTTTGCGGGCCATGGTTACTTCTGCTCCTCGTCGTCGACGACCTCGGCGTCTACCACGTCGTCATCGTCTTGGGCGGAGCCGGCTTCGGGCGCCTCGCCCTGTGCGCCGGAACCGGCGGCACCTGCGGCGGCCTCGGCCTGACCCGACTTGTAGATCGCCTCGCCCAGCTTGGTCTGGCTCTGCGTGAGCTTCTCGAACGCCGTCTTGACGGCGTCCTCATCGGTTCCGGCGAGCGCGGACTTCAGCGCGTCGACGTCTGCCTGAACCTCGTTCTTCACGTTGTCGGGCAGCTTGTCGGCGTTCTCCTTGATGAGCTTCTCGATCGAGTACGACAGCTGCTCGGCGCTGTTGCGGGTCTCGGCCTCTTCGCGGCGCTTCTTGTCAGCGGCAGCGTTCTCCTCCGCCTCGTGCACCATGCGGTCGATGTCTTCCTTCGGCAGCGACGACCCTCCGGTGATGGTCATCGACTGCTCCTTGCCGGTGCCCTTGTCTTTCGCGGAGACGTGCACGATGCCGTTCGCGTCGATGTCGAAGGTCACCTCGACCTGCGGCACGCCGCGCGGGGCGGGAGCGATACCGGTGAGCTCGAAGGTGCCGAGGTTCTTGTTGTCGCGCGTGAACTCCCGCTCGCCCTGGAACACCTGGATGGCGACGGAGGGCTGGTTGTCGTCGGCCGTCGTGAAGGTCTCGCTGCGCTTGGTCGGGATGGCCGTGTTGCGCTCGATGAGCTTGGTCATGATGCCGCCCTTGGTCTCGATGCCGAGGCTCAGAGGCGTCACGTCGATGAGCAGCACGTCTTTGCGTTCGCCCTTCAAGACGCCGGCCTGGATCGTGGCGCCGACGGCGACGACCTCGTCGGGGTTCACACCCTTATTAGGCTCCTTGCCGCCGGTCAAGGTCTTCACGAGCTCGCTGACGGCCGGCATGCGGGTCGAGCCGCCCACCAACACGACGTGCGAGATGTCGGAGACCTTGATGCCGGCCTCGGCGATGACGTCGGTGAAGGGCTTCTTCGTGCGGGCCAAAAGGTCTTCGGTCATCTGCTCGAACTGGGCACGGGTGAGGTTCTCGTCGAGGTTCGCCGGCCCGTTCTGCGTGAGCGAGAGGTAAGGCAGCTGCACGCTCGTCGACATGCTGGAGGAGAGCTCTTTCTTGGCCTGCTCAGCCGCCTCCTTGAGCCTCTGCAGGGCGATCTTGTCCCCGGAGACGTCGACGCCGGAGGTCTCCTTGAACTTCTTGATCAGGTGATCGACGACCCGTTGATCCCAGTCGTCGCCGCCGAGCCGGTTGTCGCCGGCGGTGGCGCGCACCTGAATCGTGGAGAAGTCGTCGTCTTTGCCCACCTCGAGCAGCGAGACGTCGAAGGTGCCGCCGCCCAGGTCGAACACCAGGATGAGCTCGTCTTCTTTGCCCTTGTCGAGCCCGTAGGCCAGCGCCGCCGCGGTCGGCTCGTTGATGATGCGCAAGACGTTCAGGCCGGCGATCTCGCCCGCCTCCTTGGTGGCCTGGCGCTCAGAATCGTTGAAATACGCGGGCACGGTCACGACCGCATCGGTGACGGTGTCGCCGAGGTACTGCTCGGCGTCGCGCTTCAGCTTGCCGAGGATGCGGGCCGAGATCTCTTGCGGCGTGTACTTCTTGCCGTCGATGTCTGCCTTCCAGTCGGTGCCCATGTGCCGCTTGACGCTCGAAATGGTGCGGTCGACGTTGGTGACGGCCTGCCTTTTCGCGGTCTCGCCGACTAGAACCTCGCCGTCTTTGGTGAACGCGACGACGGAGGGGGTCGTGCGGAAGCCTTCGGCGTTGGCGATGACGGTGGGTTCGCCGCCTTCGAGGACCGCGACGACGGAGTTGGTGGTTCCGAGGTCGATTCCGACTGCTCGTGACATGTCTGTGCCTTTCCGGATTTCTGGGGATCTAAGCCGTGGTGCTAGTTGAGCGCCTTCGGCTCAAGTTTACCGGCCAATAGCTTGCTGTCAACACCGGCCGACCAAACTTGAGCGCATTCATATCAACCTTGATTTCGCGGCGAACATTCCCCTCCCGAACACGACGAACGGCGACCGCACGCCCGAAGACGCACGGCCGCCGCGGCGCAGCACCGGCCCGTCGACAGCCGCTCACCGCGCAGGACACGTCACTCGGCAAGGCGGATCACTGCGCAGGACGCATCACAGCGCGGTACGCCCGTCACCCTCCTCGTCGGCCTCGGCGTTCTGCTGCTGCGTCGCCTTCACCGCTTCGGCCTGCCGGCGGGCCTTCACCGCTTCGGCCGGCATACCGGGATACCCCGCACCCCATCCACTCATCTCATGACCTCTCTTCCGCGCGACACCCCCACAACGGGCCACCGCGCCACAGACGAACCGTGGCGCAACCCCTGTCCTCAGGATTCAGCCCGGTTGTTAATAAGGAGAGTATAAAGTGACGACCCGGGGCTAAGCCAGCGATTCGGGTCGAATTACCGCAATCGATCTCCTTCGATTATGGGCACCACACCCCCGTCTCCTTGCGGGGCAGACGATGCGATCCCTGCAACACCCGCAACCTGTACTGCAACCGGTTGGTACGCTGAGAACGTGTCTCGACGAGTGACGATAGCCGACGTGGCGGTGCGGGCCGGAGTGCATAAGGCGACGGTGTCGCGTGCGCTCAACAAGATGACCGAACATCAGGTCAACCCCGCGACCGCACGGCGGGTGCGCAAAGCGGCGGAGGAGCTCGGCTACGTCGCCAACGCCGTGGCGCGAGGGCTTCGCACCAACTCGTCCATGACGGTCGGCGTGATCATCCCCGATCTCACGAACCCGCTCTTTCCCCCCATGGTGCGCGGCATCGAGCACTACCTGGCGCCGCACGGCTACACCGCCCTCATCGCGAACACCGACGGCGACGACGACCTGGAGCGTGCCGCGTTCGATTCCCTGTCGGGGCGCCGGGTCGACGGGTTCATCATCGCGACCGGCCGGATGCATCACGAGCTCATCGCCGACGCATACCACCGCGGCGTGCACGTCGTCATGCTGAACCGCGGCAGCGTCGACGTACCATACCCGCTCGTGACGGGCGACGACGCGGCGGGGGTGACCGCCGCCGTGGAGCACCTCGTCGAACTCGGCCATCGCGACCTCGTGCACCTGGCCGGGCCGGAGAACTTCACGACGAGCGCCGTTCGGCAAGACGCGTTCCTCGCCGCCGTGCGTCGACACGCGGATGTCGCGGGGCGCCTCGTGCCCGCCCCCGCTCTGACGATCCGCGCCGGGCTCGAGTGCATGAACGACATGCTGCTGCACGGCGACGCGCCCACCGCGATCGTCGCCGGCAACGACCTGCTCGCCGTCGGTATCCTGCGTTCCCTGCGCCAGCACGGGCTGCACTGCCCCGACGACGTCTCGGTCATAGGCTTCAACGACATGGATTCGACCGAAGACCTCAACCCGCCGCTCACAACCGTGCGGGTGCCTCATTTCGAGATGGGCACCGAGGCCGCCCGTCTGCTCATCGACGACCTCGCCGCCGACCGGCAGCGCTCTGTGACGGTGAGCCTGCCGGCGAGCCTCGTCGTGCGAGAGTCGACGGCCGCGCCACGGGCGGGCGCCCTCGCCTCCGCAGACACCTTTCAGGCGAGGATCGAAAGCGGCCTCTCGATGCGGCGCTGAAACGCGGCGAGCCAACGGGCGGCGAGCGCGCCATCCACCGCGCGGTGATCGACCGAGAGAGTGCAGCGCAGCACCGTCGCCACC
>DASTNL010000207.1:0-8135 GCA_035720905.1 Microbacteriaceae bacterium | reverse complement strand
CGATGCCCCACACCCATGACCTCGTCACCGTGTTGCGTCGGCACGGCTTCGCGGCCGTCGTCTCGGGTTCCGGGCCCTCCGTCCTGGTGCTGTGCGATGATCCGGCCAGGCGCCTGGCCGCGGCGGAACTCGCGGTCTCGCACGGGGAGGGGCATTGGGAGGCCCGGCTGCCGGCCGTCGATTTCAAGGGTGCCACGATCGACACGCAGAATGCGCCGCAGGCCGTGGGCGCAGGCCTTCTCGGCCGCTCCGACTGAGTGTCGCGGTGCCGGCCCGTTCATCGGGAATGGGATTCCACCGTTCGCAAGAAGGCCCGGGCCGCAGTCGAGGTGTGGAAGGCGGACCACGCGATATATTGCACCCGCTCGGGAGCTGCGTGCAGCTTCACGGTGCGTAACGCGTCGAGCCGTTCGGCGATCGGCTGGGCCAGGAGCGCGATCGCCAACCTGCCGCGGATCAGCTGGGCCATCAAGGCGACGTCCGAGACCTCGAACGAGACGTTTCGGCGGATCTTGGCCTTGGAGAAGGCGATGTCGGCTTGCGCCCGGCCCGTCGTGTTCTCTGGGAAGTCGACGAACGTTTCGCGCGCGATATCGTTCAGAGTCAGAGAGCGTGAGGCGTCTAGTGGATGACCGGGTCAGAAAAGAACGGCGAGGGGCTTCGCGGCCTATCTCTCGGAATAAGACGCCCTGCGGGCTGTGGGAGGCCTCGAGCGCGATAAACGAGATGTCGATCGTGCCTTTGCGAACCTTGTTCATGAGGCGACCGCTGTTTTCCGACTTGAGGGCTATTCGGACGCCGGGGTATTGCTCGCAATAATCTCGTAGCAGTGTCGAGATATCCATTGCTGTCAATGTCGGGTTCACGCCGATCACGAGACTTCCCGACACCGTCTGCGCTGCGCAGAGTGCTTCCTCTGCGGCGCGACTCGCGGAATCCACCGTCGTCCGGGCGGCCCGCACGAAGGCTTCGCCTGCCCGAGTGAGCATGACGCTTCTACTCGTGCGAGCGAAAAGCTTGACACCTAATTCGTCTTCGAGAGCCTTGATCTGACGGCTGAGTGCCGATTGGGCGACGAAACAACTTCTTGCCGCCCGAGTGAAATTGCCGGATTCCGCCACCGCGATTGTTGCCATGGCTATCGGCCCTATCGTCGACCGCGTGGGCCGTCGTCGGGGAATATATATAGCAGTGATCGGTGCGGCGGTGGCGTCCGTGCTTACCGCGACGGCGGGGTTGCTTATCGGTATCTTTGCCGGCTTCGGTGTCGTGCTCCTCATTCTCTTCCGTTCCGTTGCAGGGCTAGGCTTTGCCGAGCAGACGGTGAATGCTGTTTACCTCAGCGAGCTGATGGCACATTCGCACTCGGACCCCGCCAAGGTGCGCCGGAGAGGGTTCATCTATTCCTTGGTGCAGTCTGGCTGGCCGGTCGGGTCAGTGCTCGCGGCAGTATCGATCAGCTTGATCCTGCCGTTGGGTTGGGAATGGTGTTTCGTCGTCGCCGTGTTCCCGGCAGTATTCATTGTCATCGTCGGTCGCTACCTCAAAGAGACGCCGCAGTTCATCGCGCGGCGCGAGGCGACGAAACTGCTTCGCTCGGGCGACCGCGAGGCGGCGCACGCCGTGGCGAGGTCTGCGGGGATCACGATCGACGACGTCGCGACGCCGCTCGCGGCGGTTTTCCAAGGCGAGTCATTGCGCGCGACGCTCGTCCTCGGCGGATCGTTCTTTCTGAATTGGCTGGGCACCCTGTGCTTCATCATCTTGGGGACCTCGTTGCTCACAGCGACGAGCGGCAAGGCGTTGACTTTGGACAACGCGCTCCTGATCCTCATCGTCTCTAACGCGGGTTTGTTTGCGGGCTATCTTCTCTTCGGATGGTTCGGCGACCTCGTGAGTCGACCGTTACCGAGGCAAAAGCGATTATTCGGTCTGGGAGGGGCGGAAGGTCGTGGGTGCTCCCGTCATGACGTTCCTGCGGGGCGAACTGGTGATGCAAGACGGAGAGGTGGTCGTCGCTCGCCCGCGGGGGCGCCACGTGGCCGGTTGACGGCGCCCATCAGGACACAACGCGCCCGCCCGCGCCACCATGCGCGGGCGGGCTCAGTGGTCGTCTGGCGGCACGAAGCGACGGCGGGCCGTCGAAGAAAGACACGTCAGCTGCCCGCTGGCGGCGTGTCTTCTGGGCCCCGGGAGCCGAGATCGGCCGCATCGCGAAGGATGATAGGCTCGGTGCCGGACACGTCGGGTGACGCACCATGGTGTGCGGTTCTGGCCCGCGTGTCGTATGCACAACCCATTGCTGCCGTTCTGTTGTCGTTCCCTGCGACACGGCCAGGGTCGGGTTCCGATACCAGGCATTTTCCCGCGGCACGCAGTCCCCGCCCGGTCTTCTTCCGAGGCGGGAGGGAAGGAAAACTCTCACGTGACGAACGTCAACGATTCATCAGCGACCCCCGCCGACGAGGCGCTGCCGGGGCTCCGGGTGGCCGAACTGCAGGCCGTCGCCGCCCGGCTGGGCATCACCGGATCCGCGCGGCTGCGCAAGAGCGAGCTCGTCGAACGGATCCGGGCCGTGCGTGGCGGTGCCGCGCCGGCTCCTGCCGGCCGGCGTCCGCGCCGCGCCACGAGCGCGGACATCCAGCTGCCGATGCCCGAGGCCGGGCCGGCGGCCGAGGCTCCCGCGGAGCCGGCGGCCGAGGTCCCTCCGGCGGCCGAGGTCCCTCCGGCGGCGGAAGCCGCGCCTCCGGTGGCGTCTAAAGCACGTCAGGGCGGGCGCCGTGCCCGCGGCGGCGGGTCGGCGGCAGGCCAGGCACCCGTGGTCGCCGCGGCGGATCACGCCGGCGGCGGCCGTGCGGGCGTCGACCTCGGTGCGTCCGGAGTCTCAGAGGGCGGCGCTGCGGCAGAGCCGGCGCGAACGGATCGGGCGAGGGGGCGTGGAAGGCTCGAGGTCGACGCGGCCGGTAGGCCTGCGGCGGCATCCGACGCCGGCGAGGGTGCCGAGGGCCGGGAAGGCGGAGCCGACGAGCACGTCACCGGCGGGGAGCAGGCGGGGCGCGAGCGGACGACGCGCGGACGCAGCCGGAACCGTAAGAACGGCGAGCATCGTCACACGGAGGCCCAGCAAGGCGCCGGCCGGGACACCGCCGAGCGTTCGGGCGAGGGCGCAGAGGCCGGTGAGGCCGGTGAGGCGGAGCACTCGGGCAGGCAGCAACGTGGTCGTCAGGGCCAGCAGAGCCAGAAGGAGAACGGCAACGGCGAACACCGGGAGCGTGGCCGTGGCCGCGGCCGGGACCGTAAGCACCGCGGCAGTAAAGAGGAGGCGGAGCCCGAGATCCTCGAAGACGACGTGCTCGTCCCCATCGCTGGCATTCTCGACGTGCTCGACAACTACGCTTTCGTGCGTACCACCGGCTACCTGCCCGGCGCGAGCGACGTGTACGTCTCTCTCGGGCAGGTGCGCAAGTACGCTCTGCGCAAAGGCGATGCCGTCGTCGGCGCGGTGCGTCAGCCTCGCGAGGGCGAAGGCTCCGGCAGGCAGAAGTACAACGCGCTCGTCAAGGTGGATTCGATCAACGGCCAGAGCGTCGAGGAGGCGCAGCACCGCGTGCAGTTCGCCGACCTGACCCCGCTCTACCCGCAGGAACGCCTGCGCATGGAGACGGAGCCTGGAAAGGTCACGCAGCGGGTCATCGACCTCGTCGCCCCGATCGGCAAGGGACAGCGCGGGCTCATCGTCGCGCCGCCCAAGGCGGGCAAGACGATCGTCATGCAGCAGATCGCGAACGCGATCGCCAAGAACAACCCCGAGGTGCATCTGATGGTCGTGGTCGTCGACGAGCGGCCCGAAGAAGTCACCGACATGCAGCGCACGGTGAACGGCGAGGTCATCGCCTCGACGTTCGACCGGCCGGCCGAAGACCACACGACGGTCGCAGAGCTGGCGATCGAACGGGCCAAGCGGCTGGTCGAGCTCGGGCACGACGTGGTCGTGCTGCTCGACTCGATAACCCGGCTGGGCCGTGCCTACAACATCACGGCCCCCACCTCCGGCAGGGTGCTCTCCGGCGGGGTCGACGCCGCCGCGCTGTACCCGCCGAAGCGGTTCTTCGGTGCGGCGCGCAACATTGAGCACGGCGGCTCGCTGACGATCCTCGCCTCCGCCCTGGTCGAAACCGGCTCGCGCATGGACGAGGTGATCTTCGAAGAGTTCAAGGGCACCGGCAACTCGGAGCTGCGCCTTTCCCGGCAGCTGGCCGACAAGCGGATCTTCCCCGCCGTCGACGTGAGCGCCTCCGGAACCCGCCGTGAGGAGCTTCTGATGGGTGCCGACGAGGTGAATGTGACGTGGAAACTGCGTCGCGCCCTGGCCGGCCTCGATCAACAGCAGGCGCTCGAGGCGGTGCTCGGCCGTATCAAAGAGACCTCGACGAACGTCGAGTTTCTGATGCAGATGCAGAAGTCGTTGCCCGGCGCCGCCGGCCACGTCGACGCACGCTGAGGCGGCCGTGTTCGAGTCGATTGACACGCTGCTCGACGAGCACGCTCGTCTGGAAGGCCAGCTGGCCGATCCGACGTTGCATGCCAACGCGGCCCGGGCGCGCAAGGTCGGCCGGCGCTACGCCGAGTTGAGTCGCGTGAAGGCCGCGTACGACGCCTGGCACGCGCTGCAAGGCGACCTGCAGGCGGCGCGGGAGCTTGCCGACGAAGACGCGACGTTCGCGGAGGAGATTCCGGGTCTTGCGGAACGCTTGGCTCTCGCCGAGGAGGAGCTGCGGCGTCTCCTCGTGCCGCGTGACCCCGACGACGGGCGCGACGTCATCATGGAGATCAAGGGCGGCGAGGGCGGCGAGGAGAGCGCCCTGTTCGCCGGGGACCTGCTGCGAATGTATCTGCATTACGCGGCGTCGAAGGGCTGGACGGCGGAGCTTTTGGGCCAGACGGAAAGCGACCTCGGCGGCTACAAAGACGTGCAGTTGGCCATCAAGTCGTCGAACAACGATCCCGACGGCGGCGTCTGGGCGCATCTGAAATACGAGGGCGGCGTGCACCGGGTGCAGCGGGTGCCCGTCACCGAGTCGCAGGGCCGCATCCACACCTCCACGACCGGGGTCCTCGTCTTTCCCGAGGTCGACGAGCCCGACGAGATCGAGATAAGCCAGGCCGACCTGAAGATCGACGTTTACCGTTCCTCCGGGCCGGGTGGGCAGTCGGTGAACACGACGGATTCGGCGGTGCGCATCACACACCTGCCGACCGGCATCGTCGTCTCGATGCAGAACGAGAAGAGCCAGTTGCAGAACAAGGAGGCCGGGATGCGGGTCCTCCGCGCGCGCCTCCTCGCCCGCCAGCAGGAGGAGCAGGCGGCTGCCGGCGCTGCCGCCAGGCACAGCCAGATTCGCGCCATGGATCGCTCGGAACGGATCCGCACCTACAACTTTCCCGAGAATCGCATCGCCGACCACCGCACCGGGTTCAAGGCCTACAATCTCGACCAGGTGATGGACGGCGCGCTCGACGCCGTCATCGCCTCCTGTGTGCGGGCTGACGAAGAGGCGCGCTTGGCCGAGCTGGGCACCGGCGCGGCCGAGTCCTGACGGGGCCCGCCGCCGGGGCCGGCCTACCGGGCCGCATCGTTGCGTTGCCGGCCGCGGCGCAAGAAGGTCAGATGACGTAGAACGTGGGGTCGATCCACTCGTTCGGGTCGTGGTCTTGTCGGTCGCGGCCGGCGACACGTCTCGGCAAGACGCGGGCCGGGATGCCGACCAGCACCGAGTCGGCCGGCGCGTCGCGCACGACGACCGCGTTCGCCCCAACCTGGCACCGGGGCCCGATCGTGATGTTGCCGAGCAATTGGGCGCCGGCCCCCACGACCACGCCGTCGCCGAGGGTCGGGTGTCGTTTGCCGGGCCTCGACCCGCGCCCGCCCAGGGTCACGTCGTGGTAGAGCATCACGTCGTCGCCGACGATCGCCGTCTCGCCGATGACGATGCCCATGCCGTGGTCGATGAAAAACCTGCGGCCGATGCGGGCGCCGGGGTGGATCTCCACGCCCGTCACCGAGCGCGTCAGCTGCGACAGGAGTCTGGCCGGCAGCTTCATGCCCGGCGCCTTCCACCAACGATGCGCGAGTCGGTATGCCCAGATCGCGTGCAGCCCGGAATAGCCGAGCAGGATCTCCGTGCCGCTGCGGGCGGCCGGATCGCGGCGTTTCGCCGTCTCGATGTCTTCGCGAATGCGGGAGAGAACGCTCATGTCCACGCCGTGCGCTGTTGGGGACCGGCCGGTCAGTCGGCCAGGTGCCGGTACAACGACGTCGAGAGATACCGTTCGCCGAAATCGGGAACGACGAAGACGATCGTCTTGCCGGCGTTCTCCGGCTTGGCGGCCTGCACGAGCGCCGCGGCGCAGGCGGCCCCGCCCGAGACGCCCGAGAAGATGCCCTCCTGTGAGGCAAGTGCGCGCGCCATGTCGAGCGCCTCACTCGAGGGCACGTCGGCGACCTCGTCGTAGATGTCGCGGTCGAGCACCGGAGGGATGAAGTTCGCACCGATTCCCGAGATGCGGTGCGGGCCGGGCTCGCCGCCCGTCAGGAGCGGGGATTCGGCCGGCTCGACGGCGACGACGTGCACCGCGGGCTTCTTCTCTTTGAGAAGCCGGGCCGCCCCGGTGAGCGTGCCGCCCGTGCCCACGCCGGCGACGAAGACGTCGACCTTGCCGTCGGTGTCGTCCCAGATCTCCTGCCCCGTCGTGTCGTGATGGATGCCGGGGTTCACGGCGTTCTCGAACTGGTTGAGCCACACGGCTTCGGGGTCGGCCTCGAGGATCTCCCGCACCTTGCGGTTCGCCTCCACCATGCCGCCCGGGCCCGTCAGGATCACCTCGGCGCCGTACGCACGGATCAGGATGCGGCGCTCCTTGCTCGTCTTCTCGGGCATCACGATGATCGTTCGGTAGCCGCGCGCCGCGCCGACCATCGCGAGCGCGATACCCGTGTTGCCGCTCGTCGCCTCGATGATGGTGCCGCCCGGGCGCAGCGTGCCTTGCGCCTCGGCCGCATCGACCATGGCGACGCCGATCCGGTCTTTCACGCTGCCCGCGGGGTTGTAGAACTCCAGCTTGGCGAGGACCCTCGCCGACGCATCGTTCGTCAGGTGGTTCAGCTGCACGAGGGGCGTCCCGCCGACCGCCGTGGTGATGTCTGCGTGGATCCGGGTCATTGTCCGCCCTCTCATCGGATGCCGCCGTGCTGAAATGCGTGTCGGGCGAGCACCTCGCGGCCGCCGACATGCACAGCCTATTCTGGTAGCCGCATGAACGTTTCCGAGCCCGTGGCATCGGGCCCCAACGCCGCGGGCCGCCCGCCCGGGGCGTCGGGCGACCTTCCCGCGGCGGGGCGAGATGCCGCGGGGGCGTGGCCGACATGGGCGGCCGCGCTCGCCGGGGCGACCGGGGGCCTGCGGGCCGCGGGGATCGCGTCGGCGCGCACTGACGCGGTGCTCCTGGCCGGGCATCTTCTGGGCGCCTCCCGCGGCCGCGTGGAGGCGATGGCGATCGCGGGGGCGGCTTTGAGCGAGCGCGAGGCGGCGCGTTACGCGGCAATGGTCGAAAGGCGGGCCGGGCACGAACCGCTGCAGCATATCGTCGGCACTGCCGCGTTCCGCACGCTCGTCCTCGACGTCGGCCCTGGCGTCTTCGTGCCGCGGCCCGAGACGGAGATGGTCGCGCAGCTTGCCATCGACCTGCTGCGAGCGGCGGGGCCCGGCGCCCTCGGCGTGGATCTCGGCACCGGGACGGGGGCGATCGCACTCTCCCTCGCCGTGGAGGTGCCCGACGCACGGGTCGTCGCCGTCGAGGCGTCGGGGGCGGCCTGCTCCTTCGCCCGCCGCAATATCGCCCGCATCGCGCCCGGCGTGCGCCTCGTGTACGGCGACCTTCGGGCGGCCCTGCCGGGTGTTGACGGCGCGGCCGACGTCGTCGTCAGCAACCCTCCCTACGTGCCGGCGCGCGAGCGGCCGCCGGAGCCGGAGGCCCGGCGTGACCCGCCGCGCGCGCTGTACGGCGGGCCCGACGGCCTGGCCGTCATCCGCGTCCTCGCCCGGCGCGCGGCCGTGCTGGTGCGGCCCGGCGGCGCC
>DASTNL010000206.1:0-11156 GCA_035720905.1 Microbacteriaceae bacterium | reverse complement strand
TCTGCGCCGGCGGCGGAGAGCTCGCGGATCTGCGCGTCGTAAGCCTCCGTGCCCGTCAGGGCCTTGGCGAAGATGGTCGGGTTCGTGGTGACCCCGACGACGTTGCGCTCGTCGATGAGATGCTTCAACCCGCCGGAGGTCATCCGTTCGCGCGAGAGATCGTCGAGCCAGATGCTCACGCCCGCATCGGTGAGCTGTTGGGTGCGACTTGTCATTGCCTGCTCCATCCTGTTCTGAGCTTGTCTGCCCGTGCCGCGTGGTCTCGGCAGTCTCAACCGCGGGCGGCAGCGAGAGATTCCTGGGCCGCGTGGACGACCGCGTCGGCGGTGATGCCGTATTCGCGGTACAGCACGTCGGGGTCGGCGGAAGAGCCGAAGCGTTCGACCGAGACGCTGCGGCCCGCGTCGCCGATGTAGGGGCGCCAGCCAAGCGAGATGCCCGCCTCGACGGAGACCCGCGCCTTGACGGTGGGCGGCAGCACCGACGCGCGGTATTCGGCGCTCTCGTCGGCGAACCACTCGAGGCACGGTGCCGAGACGACGCGCGCGTTCACGCCGCCGGCGGCGAGCGTCGTGCGGGCGGCCAGGGCGTACTGCACCTCGGAGCCGGTGGCGATGAGGATCACGTCGGGGGTGCCGTTCGGCGCCTCGGCGAGCACGTAGGCGCCCCGGGCCGTCAGGGAGGCGGCGGCCAGGACCTCGCCGTGCGCCTCTCCGGTGCCGCGCTCGAAGACCGGCAGGTTCTGCCTGCTGAGCGCGAATCCGGTCGGGTGGCGGTGCCGGCGCAGCGTCTCGTACCACGCGTACGCGGTCTCGTTCGCATCGGCCGGCCGCACGATCTCGAGGTTCGGAATGGCGCGCAGCGCCGTCAATTGCTCGACGGGCTGGTGGGTCGGGCCGTCACCGCCGAGCGCGATCGAATCGTGCGTCCAGACGAAGATCGAAGGGATGTCCATGAGAGCCGCGAGGCGCACCGCCGGGCGCATGTAGTCGCTGAAGATCAAGAACGTGCCGCCGAACGGCCGCGTGTTGCCGTGCAACACGATCCCGTTGATGATCGCGCCCATGGCGTGCTCGCGGATGCCGAAGTGCAGCACCCGCCCGCTTTCGTCGGCCTTCCACTCCTTCGTCGAGTGCTCGGCCGGGGCGAACGAGGCGGCGCCCTCGATCGTCGTGTTGTTCGACCCCGCGAGGTCGGCGGAGCCGCCCCACAGCTCGGGGAGCACCGGCGCCAACGCGTTGATGACCTTGCCGCTGGCGGAACGCGTCGAGATCGCCTTCGCCGTGTCGAAGACGGGCAGCGCCGCCTCGAGGCCCTCGGGCAGCTCGCCCTTGCGCATCCTGTCGAAGAGGGCCTTCTTGTCGGGGTGCGCCGCCGCCCAGGCCGCGAACCTCTCGTCCCAGGCGCGATGGCGGGCCGCGCCGCGCTCGCGCGCCTGACGCGTGTGGGCCAAGACCTCGGGGGCCACCTGGAAGGATGCGGCCGGGTCGGCTCCCAGCACCTTCTTCAACGCCGCCAACTCGTCGGCGCCGAGCTTGGCGCCGTGGATGGCGCCGCTGTTCTGCTTCGTCGGGCTCGGCCAGCCGATAATGGTCTTCAGGACGATGAGAGACGGCTTGTCGGTCACGGCCTTGGCCGCCTCGATCGCGTCGTTCAACTCTTGAACGTCTTCGACGTAGGCGCCGGTCTTCTTCCAATCCACCACCTGGACGTGCCAGCCGTACGCCTCATAGCGGGCCCGCACGTCTTCGGTGAAGGCGATGTTCGTGTCGTCTTCGATCGAGATCTGGTTGCTGTCGTAGAGCACGACGAGGTTGCCGAGCTGCTGATGGCCCGCGAGAGACGATGCCTCGCTGGAGATGCCTTCTTGAAGGTCGCCGTCGCCCGCGATGACAAAGATGTGGTGATCGAAGACGCTCTTGCCGGCGGGGGTGTCGGGGTCGAGAAGCGCCCGCTCGTAGCGGGCCGCATAGGCGAAGCCGACGGAGGACGAGATGCCTTGGCCGAGGGGCCCCGTGGTGATCTCGATGCCGCGGGTGTGCCGGTACTCCGGGTGGCCGGGGGTCTTCGAACCCCATTTGCGCAGCTGCTTCAGGTCCTCGAGCTCCAGGCCGTAGCCGCCGAGGTACAGCTGAATGTACTGCGTGAGGGAACTGTGCCCCACCGAGAGGATGAAGCGGTCGCGTCCCGCCCAGTCGGGTTCGGCGGGGTCATGGCGCAAGATGCGCTGAAAGAGCAGGTAGCCGACGGGGGCGAGGCTCATCGCCGTGCCCGGATGCCCGCTTCCTGCTTTTTCCACGGCGTCTGCGGCCAAGAGCCGCACGGTGTCGACAGCCTTCTTGTCTATCGCGTCCCAAGGGATTGCAGTCACGGGAACCTGACCTTTCGCATCTGACAAAGAAACGGGTCGAGGTCTCACTCGCACCCGTGCTGAGTACGCGCCGCTAGCGTCTTCGACATCGGCGTGACAGGGTTGTCGGAGCGTCCGATTCTCCTGTCTATCGCTCGATTGGCGAGCTGTCATCCAGCATAGTGGTTGGCGTGTGGGCGCCGGGCCCCGCCTTGGCACGTGGCTTAGAATCGTTGTGGAGTTGTTCAGTGGGATCACGAGGTGCAATGGACGTCGCCGCATCGGCACAGGGAACGGGCACACGCACCGCTCCATACACCTCTTTCGGCAACTTTCTCGGCCGTAAGTTCACGGCCTACCTCGCACTGACGAAGCCTCGCATCATCGAGCTGCTGCTCGTCGTCACCGTGCCCGTGATGTTCCTCGCCCAGCGCGGCATCCCGAACCTCTGGCTCGTCGTCGCGACGGTTGCGGGCGGGTTTTTAAGCGCCGGGTCGGCGGGGGCCTTCAACTGTTACATCGATCGCGACATCGACCGTGTGATGCACCGCACCCGCAACCGTCCACTCGTCACGGGGGAGTTGAGCGACCGAGAGGCGTTCATCTTCTGCTGGGTGCTCGCGGTCGCCTCCACCGTGATCCTCGGCGTCTTCGCGAACTGGCTGACGGCCGCGCTCTCCGTCATCGGCATCCTGCTCTACGCCGGCTTTTACACGCTCGTTCTGAAGAGGCGCACGCAGCAGAACATCATCTGGGGCGGCATCGCCGGATGTATGCCGGTGTTCATCGGCTGGGCGGCGGTCACGAACACGATCGCGTGGCCGGCGGTGGTGCTCTTCGTCGTGATCTTCCTATGGACCCCGCCGCACTATTGGCCCTTCTCCATGCGCTTCCGCGACGACTATCGCGAGGTCGGGGTGCCGATGCTCGCAGTCGTGCGCGGCCGTGCGGTGGTCGGCATCCAGGTCATCCTGTACACCTGGGCGACGGTGGCCTGCACGCTGCTGCTCATCCCGGTCGCGCACATGGGCGTGGTCTACACGGTCGTCGCCGCGGCCGCAGGCGCCTGGTTCATCTACGAGGCGCACCACCTCTACAACACGGCCATCCGGCATCGCACCGTGGTGCCGATGCGCGTGTTCCACGCCTCGATCACCTATCTGACCCTGGTGTTCCTGGCGATCGCGATCGACCCGCTCCTCACGTTGTGACGGCCGCACGCCCGCGCGAGGAAGCCCCTGGCGGTTCGGGTCTCGACCTGTAGAATCGAGTGAGGTTGAGGGTCGTGCCGCAAGGCACGCGTGGGCGTCGCGTCGCGGTGCCTGCCGGGGCAGCGTCGCCCTAGTCCCTGAGCATCTAGGTACACAGGCCAGCCATGCGCCATCATCTCGGCCCGAGCGTCTTTCGGCGCCGGGATGAGCCGGAGTCGTCTTCGGTCGCCGTGGCAGGAAAGGTAGAAATGTCAGACACTCTGATCGATCGCCCCGAGCTGGCCGGACTCGGCAACTACGAGTTCGGCTGGGCCGACTCCGACAAGGCAGGCGCGAACGCGCAGCGGGGTCTTTCGGAAGACGTCGTCAGAAACATCTCCGCGTTGAAGAACGAGCCGGAATGGATGATGAAGAGGCGCTTGAAGGCGCTGAAGATCTTCCAACGCAAGCCCATGCCCAACTGGGGTGCGGATCTCTCGGGCCTCGACCTGGAGCACATCAAGTATTTCGTCCGTGCGACGGAACGCCAGGCACAACGTTGGGAAGACCTGCCTGAAGAGGTGCGCAGCACTTACGAGAAGCTTGGCATCCCCGAGGCGGAGCGCGAGAACCTGATCGGCGGCGTCACCGCCCAGTACGAGTCCGAGGTGGTCTACCGGCAGATCCGCGACGACCTCTCCTCGCAGGGCGTCATCTTCACCGACACCGATACGGGTCTGCGTGAGCACCCCGAGTTCTTCGAAGAGTACTTCGGCACGATCATCCCACCGGGGGACAACAAGTTTGCCGCCCTGAACACGGCCGTGTGGTCAGGCGGGTCGTTCGTCTACGTGCCGCCGGGCGTGCACGTGCAGATCCCGTTGCAGGCGTATTTCCGCATCAACACGGAGAACATGGGGCAGTTCGAGCGCACCTTGATCATCGCCGACGAGGGCTCTTACGTGCACTACATCGAAGGCTGCACGGCGCCGGAGTACAGTTCCGACTCCCTGCATTCCGCGGTCGTCGAGATCGTTGCGAAGAAGAATTCCCGGGTGCGTTACACGACCATTCAAAACTGGTCGGGCAACGTCTACAACCTGGTGACGAAGCGCACGATCGCCCATGAGGGCGCCACCATGGAATGGGTCGACGGGAACATCGGCTCGAAGGTGACGATGAAGTACCCGTCTGTATGGCTGGTCGGCGAGCACGCGAAGGGTGAGACCCTGTCGGTCGCGTTCGCGGGCCCGGGGCAGCACCAGGATGCGGGTTCCAAGATGGTCCACATGGCGCCTAACACGCATTCGTCGATCGTCTCGAAGTCGCTCGCCCGCGGCGGCGGCCGCAGCGGCTACCGCGGCGAGGTGCGCATGGAGCCTTCCGCCCACCACTCCTCGAACACGGTGCGTTGCGACGCCCTCCTGGTCGACAAGCAGTCGCGCAGCGACACCTACCCGACGATCGACATCCGCGTCGACGACGTTGAGCTCGGCCACGAGGCGACCGTCTCCAGGGTCAGCGAGGAGCAGCTGTTCTACCTCATGAGCCGCGGGCTTGCCGAGGCAGAGGCCATGGCCATGATCGTGCGCGGCTTCATCGAGCCCGTCGCCAGGGAGCTGCCCATGGAATACGCGCTCGAGCTCAACAAGCTCATCGAGATGGGCATGGAAGGATCCGTCGGTTAAATGTCAGACACAGCCACCAAGACTGTCCAGAAAGGCACGGAATCCGACAAGCACACCCTTCAAGCGAACGGAGGTTGGGGAGACCTGAAGATTCCGCCCCAGAGCAGGGCGGAACGGGTCTCCTCGACGGCGGTCGACGACTTTCCCCCCGTCACCGGCCGTGAGCACGAATGGATGCACACGCCGGTCAGCAGGCTGACGGCGCTCACCGCGGGCACCCTCGCGGGTGGCGAATACGACGTCTCGTATGAGCCGACCGAAGGCGTGAGCGTCAGCTGGGTGGGCCGCGACGACCCGCGCGTGGGATCTGCCGGCAAGCCGGAAGACCGCGCCTCGGCGAACGCGTGGTCTGCCTTCGAGAAGGCGCTCGTCATCACGATCGACGGCGAAGTGTCGGGCGAATTCACGCTCACCCGACAAGGGTTTGGCGAGGCGCCGCACGCCGCTCACGTGATCATCGAGGCGAAGCCATTCGGCAAGGCCGTCCTCGTCGTGCGCAGCGTCGGCCCGGCCCAGCTGAGCGAGAACGTCGAGATCATCGCCGGCGAGTCCTCCCAGCTCACGGTGGTGAGCGACCAGGAATGGGATCCCGACGCGTTGCACCTCGCCAGCCAGTTCTCGCGGGTCGAGAAAGACGCGCATTACAAGCACGTGCTGGCCTCTCTCGGCGGCAGCGTCGTACGCGTGAACCCCTCCGCCCACCTCACCGGTGCGGGCAGCGATGTGGAGATGCTCGGCGTCTACTTCGCCGATGCGCCGCAGCACTTGGAACAGCAGGTGTTCGTCTATCACGACGCGCCGCACTGCCGCAGCAGGGTCACCTACAAGGGTGCCCTCAACGGGGCCGGGGCACGCACCGTCTGGGTAGGCGACGTGCTCATCGGCAAGCGGGGCATCGGCACCGACAGCTACGAGCAGAACCGCAACCTTGTACTCTCGCAGGGCGCGCGCGCCGATTCGGAGCCGAACCTGGAGATCGAGGTGGGCGACATCATCGGCGCCGGCCACGCGAGCGCGACCGGCCGGTTCGACGACGAGCAGCTCTTCTACTTGCAGTCCCGCGGCATCGCGAAAGACGAGGCGATGCGCCTCGTCGTGCGCGGCTTCCTCGTCGACGTGGTGCAGAAGATCGGGGCGCCCACGCTCGAGGCGCACCTCATCGAGCACATCGAAGACGAACTCACCAAGGCCTACGCGACGGCGTGACCGTAACCGAAAGACACCTTCACACCTCATGACCTCAGTACTCGAAATACGCGACCTGCACGTCTCCGTCGACACGGAGCACGGCGCCAAGGAGATCTTGCGCGGCGCGACCTTGACCCTTCGCCAGGGGGAGGTGCATGCGATCATGGGCCCGAACGGCGGCGGCAAGTCGACGCTCGCGTACACGATCGCGGGCCACCCGAAATACCATGTAACGAGCGGCTCGATCACCCTCGACGGCGCCGACGTGCTGTCCATGCTCGTCGACGAGCGAGCCCGTGCCGGGCTGTTCCTCGCGATGCAATACCCGGTCGAGATACCGGGTGTCACGAACACGAACTTTCTGCGCACGGCGAAGACGGCGATCGACGGCAAGGCGCCCGCGCTGCGCGACTGGACGACCAGCATGCGCGAGACGATGAAGAAGCTGCGGATGGACAAGACGTTCGCCCAGCGCAACGTCAACGAGGGTTTCTCCGGCGGCGAGAAGAAGCGCAACGAGATCTTGCAACTGGAGCTTCTGAAGCCGAAGTTCGCGGTGCTCGACGAGACCGACTCCGGCCTCGACGTCGACGCGTTGAAGATCGTCTCGGAAGGCGTCAACCGAGCACACGAGGCGACCGGCCTCGGGATCCTCCTCATCACGCACTACACGCGGATTCTGCGTTACATCACGCCCGATTTCGTGCACGTCTTCGTGGCAGGGCGGGTCGCGGAGGAAGGCGGCCCGGAGTTGGCCGACCGGCTCGAAGAAGAAGGCTACGACCGCTACACCTCCGCGGCGAGTCTCGCGTGAGAACCGTAGAGTGAAGCCATGACCGAGACGCAGACCGCGGCCCCGCAAGGGGAGGCGCAAATCTCGCCGCTCAGCGCGTCAGACTACGACATGATCGAAGAGGCGTTGAAATACGTCATCGACCCCGAGCTTGGCGTGAACGTCGTCGACCTGGGCCTCATCTACGACCTGGCGTGGGACGACGCGAAAGACGAGCTCTACATCACGATGACGCTGACGAGTGCGGGCTGCCCGCTCTCCGACGCGATCGAGGAGCAGATCGTCGACTCCCTCGACGGGGTCGTTCCCGGGTTCCGCATCAACTGGGTGTGGATGCCGCCGTGGGGTCCCGAAATGATCAGCGACGACGGGCGTGAGATGATGCGGAGCATAGGCTTCACCGTCTAGACAGGCCCTCGACGAAGAAGACGCACCCGCACAGTGATCTGTGCGGGTGCGTTTTGCCGGCTGACGCCGGCCGGGCAGAAGCGGCCTGCAGGCTCCGTACCCTGAGGCCCGGCCACACGGCCGCCCGGACGACACGATTGGATGATTCCGTGCTCACCGTGCAAGACCTGACCATCCGCGTCGGCGCACGCACCTTGATGTCCGGCGTCTCTTTCCACGTGGGCACCGGCGACAAGGTGGGCCTCGTCGGCCGCAACGGGGCGGGCAAGACGACTCTGACGAAAGTGCTGGCGGGCGAGGTGCTCCCGACGGCAGGGCATGTCACGACGGGTGAGGAGATCGGCTACCTGCCGCAGGACCCGCGCAGCGGCGACCCGGAGGAGACGGCTCGTGCCAGGATCCTGGACGCCCGGGGCCTCGGCAGCCTCGTGGCGGGCATGCAGCGCGCGACGGAACGGATGGCGGTGCCGGGCGAGGCCGCCGACGAGGCGATGCGCGCCTACTCCCGGCTGGAAGAACGCTTCCAGGTTCTGGGCGGCTACGCGGCCGAGGCGGAGGCCGCCGCGATCTGCAGCAACCTTGGGCTGCCCGACCGGGTCCTCCAGCAGCAGCTCGGCACGCTCTCGGGCGGCCAGCGGCGCCGCGTCGAGCTCGCCCGCATCCTCTTCTCCGACGCCACGACGATGATTCTCGACGAGCCGACGAACCACCTCGACGCCGATTCGGTCGGTTGGCTGCGAGAATTCTTGCGCGGCTACCCGGGCGCGCTCATCGTGATCAGCCACAGCATCGAGCTCGTCGACGAGACCGTCAACCGCGTCTTCTACCTCGACGCGAACCGCGCCGTGATTGACGTCTACAACATGGGCTGGCAGCAGTACCAGCGCCAACGGGCCGCCGACGAGGCCCGCCGGCGCAAGGAACGGGCCAACGCCGAGAAGAAGGCGAGCGCCCTGCAGCAGCAGGCCGCGCGGTTCGGCGCGAAGGCAACGAAGGCCGCGGCCGCACACCAGATGGAGGCCCGTGCCAGGCGCCTCCTCGACGGCCTCGAGGAGGTGCGGGCCGACGATCGGGTGGCGAACATCCGTTTCCCGGAGCCGGCACCGTGCGGCCGCACCCCGTTGCAGGCACACAACCTGTCGAAGAGCTACGGGTCTTTGGAGATCTTCAGCGCCGTCGACCTAGCGATCGACCGCGGGTCCCGCGTCGTCGTGCTCGGCCTGAACGGCGCGGGCAAGACGACGCTCCTGCGCATCCTCGCCGGCATCGACAGGCCGGATACCGGGGCGGTGGAGGCCGGGCACGGGTTGCGCATCGGGTACTACGCCCAAGAGCACGAGACGATCGACGTCTCGCAGACGATCCTCGAAAACATGGTCTCGGTCTCGCCCGACCTCGACCAGACGCAGGCCCGCCGCATCCTCGGGTCGTTCCTCTTCACCGGCGACGACGTGTACAAGAGCAGCAAGGTGCTCTCCGGGGGCGAGAAGACCCGTCTGGCGTTGGCGATGCTCGTCGTCTCCAGCGCCAACGTGCTGCTCCTCGACGAGCCGACCAACAACCTCGATCCGGCCAGCCGCGAGAAGATCCTTGACGCGCTCGCCCACTACCCGGGCGCCGTCGTCCTCGTCAGCCACGACGAGGGCGCCGTCGAATCACTGAACCCGGAACGCGTGCTCCTTTTGCCCGACGGCGTCGAAGACCATTGGAACCACGACTACACCGAGCTGGTGTCGCTGGCCTGAGGCCTCAGTGTGCGGGCGGCCACGACTCCTCGAGGAGCGCATCCTCGATCTCGGCGTCGGTGAGCTTGCGCCGGCCGGCCCGCTCCTGCCTCTCTTGCTCTTTCAACACCATGTCGGGCTCGTCTTGGTACCGGCGCCGGTATTCCGAGCGCGCCGCATAGCCGACGCCGAAGAACGCGATCGCCGCGAAGATGAGCCACTGGATCATGTACGACCAGTACATGCCGGTGTTCTGGGTCGGCGGGGTGGCAGAGACCGCCGTCAGCGAGTGTGCCGGTTTCGGCGTCTGCGACTGCAGCAGGCCGTACGCGGCGGTGTAGGTCGTCTCGCCCAGGTGCCGCCGAATCCACGGCAGGTCGATGCTGGGGATCTGGTCGCCGATCACCGAGCGCCCTTTCAAAGCCGGCTCGCCCGGCTTCAGGCGCATCGTGACGCTCACCGTGCCTTCCGGCGGGGCCGCGACCGGTGCGGGGTCGTCCCCGGTGCCGACCGGCACCCAGCCTCGGTCGACGATGAACACGGCGCCGTCGGCGAGCCGGAACGGGGTGAGAACCTCGAACCCGGGCCCGGCGTCCGTCGGTCGGTTGCGCACGATCAGCTGATTCTGGGGTTCGTAGCTTCCGGTGGCACGCACCCGACGCCATTCCATGTCGGCCCGAAATGTGCCGGGCCGCGGCAGTAGGTCGGTCAGGGCCGTCACCGACGAGTCGAAGTTGCGGGCGACCAGCCGGTTTGCGGCCTGCGCGTCGCGGCTCTGCGTCAGCTGCCAGTGGGAGAGGAACCCACACGCGATGGCAAACACGATCGCGCAGGCGATGTAGACGAACCAGCGCCGAGAGAAGACGAAGTGCCAGCGGTGCATGACAACGTCCTCACTCGTCGCCGGTGGCGTCGGGAATGGGATCCGGCGGGTCTTCCAGCCTGTCATCGACGACCATGGGAAAGCTGCGCGTGCCGAGAAACGAGCGCAGGTAGCCGATGTGCTCGGGGCACGCCAGCCAGATCTTCACCCTGTCGGGGGTGTGGATCTTGGGGTTGCGCCACCGGATGCGCCAGGTGGCCGGGCTCTCGCATCCGGCCCGCGAACAGGTGAAGCGCGACGGTGGCTCGCCGACGAGGCTCATACCGACGAGGCCTTCCGCGCGCCGTCGGCGGCGCCCGCGCCCTGCGGGGCAGGCGGAGTGACGAGGGTCACATTGCCCGGCCGCTCGACCTCTTGGCCCCGGTTATGGGCGAAGTTCGCGACGACGACCGCGAAGTAGGGGATGAACACGGCACCCAACCCCGGCAGGATCAGCCACCAGCCATGCACGAACAGCAGTGCGACGATGCAGACAAAACGAATGCCCATCGCCACGGAGTAATGCATCATCCGTGACCGCCGGTCGTCTTCGGGCGAGAGCGGCAGGCTGGTGATCGACTGCTTCTTCTTCATGTCCTGCCCAACGCCGCGATCGAATCGCAGCCTCACTCAAGACTACGACGACGAAAGACACTTGGCCGCCCTCGTACACTTGGTGTCTGCTGACAGACTAGCGAAACCTGCCGACGAACCGTGGGCCCCGACCGATATCCGAGGCGGGACACACCGAAGGAAAGGCCGAGATGAACCCTGCAGGCACCACCACCGGGCGCACCGTCGTCGTCACGGGCGGCAACCGAGGGATAGGCAGGAGGATCGCCCAACGTTTCGTCGCGGCCGGCGACCGGGTCGCCGTACTCTGCCGAAGCGGCGAGGGGCCAGAAGGCACCTTGACGTTGCGCGCCGACGTCACCGACAGGACGAGCGTCGAC
>DASTNL010000205.1:0-2869 GCA_035720905.1 Microbacteriaceae bacterium | reverse complement strand
GCCCATGCCGCCCATGCCCGCGCACACCAGGAGGCGCCCGGCGAGATCGCCGCCGAAGTGCAGGTTCCCGACGCTGCGCAGCGTTTCGTAGGTGCCCTGGATGACGCCCTGGGTGCCGATGTACTCCCAGGGGGCCGCGGTGTACTGGGCGAAGATCGTGAGGTTCTTATCGTGCAGCTCGTAGAACTTCTCCCAGCTCGGGCGCACGAAGTTCGTCGTCGCCATGACGACACGCGGTGCCAGCTCGTGGGTTTGGAAGACCGCGACCGGCATGCCGGACTGCACCACGAGGGTCTCGTCATTCTCAAGGTTCTTCAGCGAGTCGACGATCGCGTGGTACGACTCCCAGTTGCGCGCCGCCTTGCCAATGCCGCCGTAGACGACGAGCTTGTCGGGGTACTCGGAGACCTCCATGTTGTTCTCGAGCATCCGCAGGATCGTCTCCTGCTTCGGGCCCTTGCAGCGCATCACGTCGCCGCGTTGGGCCTTGATGTCGTGCACGACGGGCTTCGGGTGGAAGGGCGCGTCGGAGACGGACATGAACTCTGTCCGGTGCTGCCCTGTCGATGCGGTCATGCTGATGTCATCCTTTCGATTACGAGACTCGTTGCGGTAAAGCTGATGTCGCACGGTGAGTGAGTGAAAAACGGGTATGACGTTTCCGTCGGGGTCGGGCCTAGTCGAATCAGGCGGAGTCGGTGTGGGCCGCGGCCGTGTCGAGCACCGCGCCGGAGCGGACGAGCCCGGTCGCCGCGCGCAGCAGCGGGTACATGACCACGTCACGGCTCAAATGCGTGATGCTGCCGCCGGTTTCGGTCGGCGTGGCGCGTACCAGGTCGACCAGCGCCCGGCTCGCCGGCGCGAGGCGGGCGCCGGCGTAATCGGGGTGCGCGAGCCGGAGCTCCAGGGCCTGCGCGGCCATGGCGAGCTCGAAACCGATGACCGCCGTGATGTTCTCGATCACGGACCGGGCGTGCCGGCCGGCGTTCGCCGCCATCGAGACGTGATCCTCCTGGTTGGCGCAGGTGGGGATCGAGTCGACGGAGTCGGGGTGCGCGAGCGCCTTGCAGTCCGAGACGAGCGCCGCCGCCACATACTGCGGCAGCATGTAGCCGCAGTCCATGCCGACGTCCGTCGAGTCGATGAGCATGTCGGGCAGGCCGCGGTTGAGGGTGCCGTCATCCAGGCGGAACAGGCGCCGCTCGGCGATGGAGCCGATCTCGGTGACGGCGATCGCGACGAAGTCGGCGACGAAGGCGAGGTATTCGGCGTGGAAATTGCCGCCGGAGACGGCCTTGAGGTGCCGCGAATCCGGCAGGTCGGGGAAGATCAGTGGATTGTCGGTGGCCGCGTTGATCTCGGTCTCGACGATGCCGCGGGCGAAGGCGAGCGTGTCCCGGACCGCCCCGTGCACCTGCGGAATGCAGCGCAGCGAGTAGGCGTCCTGCGGCGGCTGACGAACCGGGTCGGTCTGCTCGTTGCCATCGACCAGGGTGCTGCCGGCGAGGAGTGCCCTGATGTGTGCGGCGGCCTCGATCTGGCCACGCTGGCCGCGCGCGTCGTGGATCTGCGGCAGGAACGCGTCGCCGAACCCGGTCAGCGCCTCGATGGACATGGCCGCCGTGATCTCGGCCGTGGTGACGAGCCGGGCGGCGTCATACACGGCCAGGGCGGCGAGCGCGGTGGAGAACGAGGTGCCGTTGGTGAGGGCCAGCCCTTCCTTGGCGCCGAGGACGACGCGCGCGATACCGGCCTCGTGCATCGCGACGATGCCGGAGACGATCTCGCCGTCGACGATGGCCTCGCCGCTATCGACCTCGGGATCGTCGTCGCCGGCCGGGCGGGTGGCGACGAGCATCATGTGTGCCAGCGGGACGAGATCGCCGGAGGCGCCGAGGCTTCCGATCTCGGGGACGGCCGGAGTGACACCGGCGTTGAGCATGTCGACCAAGGTCTGCACGACGACCGGTCGGATGCCGGAGAAGCCGCAGGTGAGGCTCGAGATCCGAATCAGCATGGCGGCGCGGACGATCTCGGCTGGCAGGAACGGGCCGACGCCGCACGCGTTGGAGACGATGAGGCGGCGGGAGAGGTCCTCGGCCTGGGCCGGATCCTGGAAGGCGGCGCGGCCGGCCAGCGAGCCGAAGCCAGTATTGATGGAGTAGATCGGCTTAATGGTGCCGTCGGCGCCCCGGTCGGCAATGGCGTGCTCGACCCAGTCGCGGCTCGGCCGCATGCGGGCGATCGCCTCGGGTGCCAGCTCGACGTGCGCCCCGTCGCGGGCGACCGCCACGAGCTGCTCGAGGGTAAGCCGCCCGGCCCCCACCACCACTGTGTCTGCCATCAGGCCTCCTACCGTGTCCGAATGTCCACCACGCTAGGGGCGTAATCACGTGTTGCAAACTGCTATTCTCACATCATGCGAACTGATTCGGTGGTGTCGAAACCCGCGCAGGGCACGTCATTCTCGAAGGGTCTGGCGGTGCTCGGCTGGATTCTGGAGCACGGCGCCGCCCGCGCCGACGAGATCGCCCCGGCCGTCGACCTGCCGCTGTCCAGCGTCTATCGATTCTTGAGAACGCTCCGCGAACACGGTTTCGTCGCCGATGCCGACGGCCTCTATGACACCGGCCCCCGGCTGGCCAGCGTCGGCGCCTCCCCGATGAATACGAGCATCTCGACGCTGGCCGCCCCGTTCCTGGAACACCTGTCGGCCGTCACGGGCGAGACGGCCGTGCTCACCGTCCGGCAGGGGCTGCACGCCGTATGTGTGAGCCAGGTCGAGTCGGCATTCCAGATCCGGCTCGCCTTCGAGCTCGGACAGCTCCTGCCGCTGTACGCCGGCGCCGGGCAGCGCGTTCTTCTCGCC
>DASTNL010000204.1:0-9623 GCA_035720905.1 Microbacteriaceae bacterium | reverse complement strand
ACTCGGGTACGGCAGAGTCTGTGCCGTCTGCCTGCTGCGGGGCGCAGAACCCTGCCGCGCCTTGCCGCGGGCCCCCGCCGCAGTGCTCGTCGTCTTCGCCCGGGGCGTCGTGCGGGGCCGCGCCGCCTTCTTCGACCCGCCGCCCGCGGGCGTGCCGGAACGCCTCGCCGCGGCGCTCTGCCGCGTCTTGCCGGCCTTGCCGGCCCCGTCCCTGCGCCTGGGCATAGCCTCCAGGCTACCGTTCGACGGCCCGCGAGCCGGTAAGCCCGCCGGGCGTTTGGCCGGAGCGGGGCGCAAGGCGCTGGGAGGCTCAGGCGCCGATGACGAGTGGGATGATCATCGGGCGGCGCCGGTAGCTGTTCGAGACCCAGCGGCCCACGGTGCGCCGCACCGTCTGGCTGAGTGCGTGCTGGTCGTGCACGCCGCTTTGCACGGCGGCGGCGAGGGCCGAAGCGATCTTGGGCTTGATGGCGTCGAAGACGGCGTCGTCCTCGGCGAAACCACGCGCGTGGATCTCCGGGCCGGAGACGATGTGGCCGGTCGCCTGGTCGACGACGACGATGATGGAGATGAAGCCCTCCTCGCCAAGGATGCGCCGGTCCTTCAGGTCGGCGTCGGTGATCTCGCCGACACTCGCGCCGTCGACGTAGACGTAGCCGACGTCCACCTGGCCGACGACCCGGGCGACGCCGTCCTTCACGTCGATGACCGCGCCGTCTTCGGCGACGATCGTGTTCTCCTCCGGGACCCCCGCCTGCCGGGCGAGGGCGGCGTTGGCGACCAGATGCCGATACTCGCCGTGCACGGGCAGGACGCCGCGCGGCTTCACGATGTTGTAGCAGTACAGCAGTTCGCCCGAGGCGGCATGCCCCGAGACGTGGACCTTCGCGTTGCCCTTGTGCACGACGGTCGCCCCCAGCTTGGTCAGGCCGTCGATGACGCGGTACACCGCGTTCTCGTTGCCGGGGATGAGGCTCGAGGCGAGGATGACGGTGTCGCCGGGGCCGGGCTGGATGCGGTGGTCGAGATTCGCCATGCGGGCGAGCACAGCCATCGGCTCGCCCTGCGAGCCCGTCGACATGTAGACGATCTTGTCGTCGGGCAGGTCGCCCGCTTTCTTGAAGTCGATGAGCACGCCCTCCGGCACCTTCAGGTAGCCGAGGTCGGCGGCGATCGTCATGTTGCGCACCATGGAACGGCCGAGGAGCGCGACGCGGCGGCCGTTGGCCCGGGAGGCGTCGAGAACCTGCTGCACCCGGTGCACGTGGCTCGAGAAGCTGGCGACGATGACACGGCGCGGGGCGCGGGCGATCACGTTGTCGAGCACCGGGCCGATCGTGCGCTCGCCGGCGATGAAGCCCGGGACGTCGGCGTTGGTGGAATCGACCATGAAAAGGTCGACACCGGCCTCGCCGAGCCTCGCGAAGGCACGCAGGTCGGTGAGCCTTCCGTCAAGCGGCAGCTGGTCCATCTTGAAGTCGCCGGTGTGCAGCACCACGCCGGCCTTCGTCGTGATCGCGACGGCGAGCGCGTCGGGAATCGAATGGTTGACCGCGACGAACTCGAGAGAGAACGGCCCCAGCTCTTCTTTCTGGCCCTCGCGCACCGTCAGGCTGTACGGCTTGATGTGGTGCTCTTTGAGCTTCGCCTCGACGAGCGCCAGGGTCAGGCCCGAGCCGATCAGCGGGATGTCGGCGCGCAGGTTCAAAAGGTATGGCACGGCGCCGATGTGATCCTCGTGGCCGTGGGTCAGGACGACGCCGACGACGTCGTCCAGCCGGTCGCGGACGGGGGCGAAGTCGGGCAGGATGAGGTCGACGCCCGGCTGATCCTCCTCGGGGAAGAGCACACCGCAGTCGACGATGAGGATCTTGCCGTCGATCTCGAACACCGTCATGTTCCGGCCGATCTCGCCGAGACCTCCCGTGGGGATGATGCGCAAGGTCCCGGGTTGTAACGGTGCGGGTTCACTCAGGGGCGACATACGGTAAAAGGTCCTCTCGTCGGGATGCCGCGGGCCGGGGCTCTGCCTGCCCGCGTGTGATGGGCCGGGGCGGCCGACGCGGGCCGCCCTAGCCCTGGTCGGTCACCGCGTGGTGCCGGCGACCCTCGGAAGGGCACCGCCCGCGGCCGCGTTCCGGTCGGGACGGAAATCACTGAAGTCGACGCCCGGAATGCCGGCCAGGTCGGCGATCTCCGCCTCGATGAGCGCCGCCTCCGCCTCTTCCGGGCCCACGAGGGGCAGCCGCACCCGGGGGCTCTGGATGCGCCCCAGGCCGTGCAGGATGTACTTGGCCGACACGGTGCCCGGCACGTGTGTCATGACGGCGCGCACGAGAGGCTCGAGCCGCTTGTGCCACGCGGTCGCGGTCGCGAGATCGCCGGCGTTGACGGCGTCGACGATGGCGCGGTAGGGCCTCGGCGCAATGTTGTCGGTGACGCCGATCAGCCCGCTCGCCCCGATCGCCAGATGCGGCAGCACGTTCTCGTCGGCGCCGGAGAAGTACAGCAGATCCGTCTGGTTCAAGACCCGAGAGACCTGGCTGAAGTCGCCCTTGGCGTCTTTCACGCCGAGGATGTTCGGGTGCTGGGCGAGGCGCAACAAGGTCTCGAAGGCGATCGGCACGCCCGTGCGGCCCGGGATGTCGTACAGGATCATCGGAAGGTCGGTGGCGTCGGCGATCATGCGAAAGTGCGTCAAGATTCCGGCCTGCGTCGGCTTGTTGTAATAGGGCGTGACGACGAGATTCGCGTCGGCCCCCGCCTTCTCGCACGCCTTCGCGAGCTGGATCGCGTGCGCCGTCTCGTTCGAGCACCCGCCGATGAGGATCTTGGCGCGGCCGGCGGCGACCGACTTGCCGACCTCGACGAGCCGGATCTTCTCCGCGTCGGTCAGGGTCGAGGTCTCGCCCGTGGTGCCGGAGACGAGGATGCCGTCGGCGCCGCCCAGGATGACGTCGTCGATATGCTTCTCGACACCCGCCCAGTCGACCTCGCCGTCGGCCGTCATCGGCGTCACGAGCGCGACGAGCACCTGCCCGAAGGGGTTGTCAACGTTAGCCACCCGTCCAGGGTACCGTCCGCGCCGCGCCCGGCCCACGGCGCCATGCTGTCGACGAGTAGGATCAATGCCCCGGGAGGCGGCATGAACGAGACGCGGGCGACGCTTCGCCGCAAGCGGTGAAGATTCTTCTCACCGGCGCCTCGGGACTGATCGGCAGCCGGCTGACGCCACACCTGCAAAGCCTCGGCCACGAGGTGGTGCGGCTCGTGCGTCGCGCGCCCCGCGGGCCGGACGAGCACAACTGGGCCCCCGCCGCACACATGCTGGATGCGGCGCTCCTGGGCGACGTCGACGCCGTCGTGAATCTCTCCGGCGCGAGCCTCGCCCGATTGCCGTGGACCCGGGCATACCGGGAGAAGCTTCGCCAGTCGCGGCTGGCGGCGACCCGCACCGTGACGGACGCCATGGCGCTGGCCGGCAATGCGCCCCGGATCCTCGTAAACGCGTCGGCGGTCGGGTACTACGGCGACCGGCCGGGCCTGCGCCTCACCGAGCAGGCCGGCCGAGGCTCGGGCTTTCTCGCAGACCTCGCCGCCGATTGGGAAGAGGCCGCCCGCCTCGCCCCGGCGGGCACCCGGGTGGTGTTGCTGCGCACCGGGCTCGTCGTCGCGGCAGGCGGGGCTGTGAAGCCGCTGGCGTTCCTCGCCCGGGCGGGGCTCGGCGGGCCGATCGGCACCGGCGGGCAGCATTGGCCGTGGATCGGCCTGGAAGACGAGGTGCGGGCGATCGCGCACCTCGTGGAGGGCGATCTCGAAGGCCCGGTGAACCTGGCGGGGCCCACCCCGGCGACCGCCGACGAGATGTTGCGGGCCCTCGCGGCGCGCCTCGGGCGCCCTTACCGGCTGCGGCTGGGCACGGGCCTCATCGGCGGCCTTCTGGGCGACGCCGGCCGGGAGCTGCTCCTGGCGAGCCAAAAGGTCGTGCCGGCACGACTCCTCGCCGACGGGTTCTCGTTCGCCGCGCCGACGGTGGCCGAGGCGCTCGCCGCCGCATTCGAGGCGGACGGGCCGGCGCGAGACGCCTGAGGCAGCGGGCCGGCGCGAGAGGCCGTCGTACCGACCGCCGGGGCCCGCCGCCGGGCCTACTGCGACGCGGCGGAGCGGGGCCGGCGCCCGCGCTCCAGGTCGATGGCATGACGCACCGCCGCGCGGGCCCGACGCCGGTCGCCGCACGCGTCGTAGGCGAGGCCCAGGCGGAACCAGCTCTGCCACGCCTCGGGATGCCGCTCTGCCTCCTCCCGGTAGCGGGGGAACTGCAGGTCGGCCGCGTCGCGCAGCGGGCGGCCGCTGGCCCGGTGCGGCATGTCGTCGACCGGCAGCGCGCCTTGCGCTTCGAGGAGGCGCACAAGGCGCTGCGAGCGCAACCCGAAGGAGAGCTCCCGCCACAGGAGCCACAAAGCGATGAGCGGCAAGACCCCCAACGCGATACCCATGGCGATGCCGACCGCATCGCCCGAGGCGAAGAGCAGCACGGCCCGTTGGCCGGCTACCACGATGTAGAGCAGCAAGAGCGCCGCCATGAAGAGCGCGGCGAGACGATTCTTCACGCGGCACCGCCCGCCCGCCCGCCGCCGGCCTCGCCGGGCGACGAGGCAAGAAGGGAGGCAAGCCCGACGGTCAGCCCGGTCAGGCGGTGAAGGCTCCGCAACGCCAAGAGGATTCCCGCCTCATACGCCCGCGAGTCGGCCGTGTCGTGAGTGATCGTCAGCCGTTCGCCAGGCCCGCCGAAATAGACGTCTTGCCGGGCGACGACGCCCGCCATCCGCAGGCTGTGCACCGGAACCCCGGCGACCTGCTGGCCGCGGGCCCGCTGGTCGGCGTGCGGCGCCTCGGTCGGGCCGAGGCCGGCCCGGGCGGCCGCGATGAGCTCGGCGGTGCGCACCGCCGTGCCTGACGGTGAGTCGACCTTGCCCGCACGGTGCGTCTCGACGATCTCCACCGACTCGTAGAACAGCGCCGCGCGGGCCGCGAACTCGGTGGCGAGCACGGAGCCGAGCGAGAAGTTCGGCACGACGATGACGCGGCGGCCGGCCGGCAGCCGCGCCTCGAGCCCGGCGAGGCGTTCGGCCGACCAGCCCGAGGTCGCGACGACGACGTCGAGCCCGGCCGCCAAGGCGGCCTCGACGAGGCGCGGGCTGACCGCGGGCAACGTCGCGTCGAAAAGAACCTGCGCCCCCTCCATCGCCCGCCACGGAGTCGTGGAGTCGAGGGCCGCCGCCAACTCCAGGTCGTCGTGCTCTTCGACCAGGCGCGCCGCGACGCTCCCCAGCTTGCCGGTGGCACCGGCCACCGCCACTCGTATGCCCATAGCCGTCAATGTACCGGGCCGGCCTCAGACGGGCTGCGCATCGGGCAACCCCGTGCGCAACTCGACCGGCAGGTGCGCGAGATCGTTATGAGTGACGAGTACGGCGGGCTTCGCGGTGCGCACCCGGATGATCGTCAGCCCGCAGTGCGCCTGATTCACGCCCAGCCACCGCCATTCCGGCGCGTCGAAGACGTGCCGGACGAACCAGCCGATCACGAAGTTGTGGGTTATGAGCAGCGTGTGCCGGTCTTCGCCGGACGGGGTGAGGAAGGCGTCGACCGCGTCGGTCATCTGCGCACGGCCCGCCTCGATCTCTTCTTTCGTCACGGCGCCGAAGAACGGCTCGAACGCACGCGGCAGATCGGGACCAGGGCCCGAGGGTATGCAGTCGAACAGCAAGGCCGACGGCTGCGGCTCGAGCGCCGGCATCCGCTCGTGCCTGATGTGCGCCGTCTCGGCCGCGCGGCGCAGCGGCGAATGGAACATGCCGTCGAACGGCACTCCACTCAGCCGCTCGGCAATGCGGGTGGCCTGGCGGATGCCGCGGGCGGAGAGCGGCCCGTCGGGCAGGCCGTGCTCGGCGTCCTGCTGCTCGCCGTGCCGGACGAGATACACGTAATGCGACATGGCTTCTCCTAGCCAAGGCCCTTGAGGTCGTCGTCCATGGCCCCGACCGCCGCGACCGAGACCGGGCGGGCGGCGAGATCCCTCGCGAGGCTCTGCACGTCGGCCGGCGTCACCTCGGAAAGCCGCCGTAGGTTCTCGTCGAGGTCGGCGAACTGGCCCATCGTGATCTCGGCACGGCCGAGCCTCGACATCCTCGTGTCGGAATCCTCCAGGGCGAGCGCCGCCCCGCCGGAGAGCTGGCCGACGGCGCGGCGCAGCTCCTCGTCGGTGATGCCGTGGTCGGCGAGACGATGAAGCTCGTCGAGCATCAAAGTAGCCACCTCGCGGGCGCGTTCCGGCGAGCAGCCGGCATACAGCCCGAAGACGCCGGCGTCGGAGAACGCCGCCGAGAACGAGTAGACAGCGTAGGCCAGGCCCCGCTTCTCGCGCACCTCTTGAAAGAGCCTGCTCGACATGCCGCCGCCGAGGACCGCGCCCAGCACCCCCATGACGAAACGACGCTCATCTGTGGCGAGGATGCCCGGCATGCCGACGATGAGGTTCGCCTGCTCGATCGGGCGGGAAAGTACGATCGTACGGCCCGGACCGACCGGGGCGGGAACGCCGGGGCGCCGTGGCGCCGGCGAGGCGGGCACGCCGAGGTTCCAGCCGGCGGCCGTGACGGCGCGTTCCACACCGGCCACGAGCGCGTCATGGTCGAGTGCCCCCGCCGCGGTGACGACGAGATCCTGTGGCCGGTAGTTCGTGCGGTAATGCCGCCACACGGCATCGCGGCCGACGCCGCGGATATCGTCGGGGCTGCCGCCCACCGGCCGGCCGAGCGGGTGCTCGCCCAGAACCGCCTCGAAAATACGCTCGTTGACGACGTCGGCCGGGTCGTCTTGCGCCATGGAAAGCTCTTCGAGGATCACGCCGCGCTCAGTCTCGAACTCGCCCTCGTCGAGAACGGACGAGGTGAGCATGTCGGCGATGACCTCGACCGCCATCGGCAGGTCGCGGTCGAGAACTTTGGCGTAGTAGCAGGTGAACTCTTTCGCGGTGAGCGCGTTGTGCTCCCCGCCGACCGTGTCGAATGCCACGGCGATGTCGAGCGCGCTACGCCGGGTGGTGCCCTTGAAGAGCAGGTGCTCGAGAAAGTGGGTCGAGCCGTAGCTGGCCTCGGCGGACGGCCTTGCCCCGGGGCTCTTCTCGTCGCGCGAGCCGACCGCCACCCAGTAACCGATCGTCGCGGTGCGGGCCCCGGGCACGTTTTCGCTCAGCACGCGGATGCCGCCCGGCAGAACCGTGCGGCGCACTCTCGCCCCGCCGGATGCGGTGAAGGCGAGGTCGGCTTGGCCGAGGGGAAAGTCAACTGCGCCGTTCATCACCCCCCACCCTACGCCGGGGGATCCGCGCGGCCAGGCCCCCGCGGGCGCGCCGCAGCCGCCCCTACCGCGCCATGCCTCGCCAGGCGGAGGCGGTGCCGAGCTCCCGCAGGTGGGTACGGCTCAGCCTGATCGCGCACGCCGCCATCATCGCGTCGACGTGACGCAGGCTCGTCGCGGCGACGACGGGCGCCTGGATCCCGCGCTGCGCCAAGAGCCAGGCAAGCGCGACGACGGCCGGAGCGACGCCTTGCTCGTCGGCGACGTGGCCGAGCGCCGATGCGATGCGGGCGCGGTGCCCGGCGACGAGCCCGGCCCAGCCGGGCACGCCGCCCGCGACCTCGAATGCCCTGGCCTGCCACCCGCGGCCGGCGCTGCCCGCCGGCGGGGCGGGCCAAGGATCGGTCGGGCTGACCGAGAGCTCTTGGCCGGCGCAGACGATGCGCAACTCGGTCTCGTAGTGGCGCCGATGCAGGATGCCGTAGTCGCATTGCACGGCGAGAAGCTTCGGCAGCCCGGTAGAGGCCAAGACACGCGCCTCGATCAGCCGTGCCGCGCTCACCTGCGCGGCGCCGAGGCTGCCCACTTTGCCGGAATCGATCAGCCGTTCCGCCGCGGCGAGGCTCTCTGCCAGGGGCGTCATGCCGTCTTCGCCGTGCAGGTACAGCACGTCGATGCGTTCACGGCGAAGCCTCGTCAGCGTCGCCTCCACGGCCTGCCGGAGCGCCACGGGGCTGAGCCCGCCGGGCCCTGGGTTCCGGCCGGTGCGCAGCGTGACGATGGCGTCGTCGGCCACCCGCCACCGGCCCAGCCGGAGCTGCGCCGCGCGGTCGGCGGCAGTCTCGTCGGAGGTGTCGAAAACGGTGCCGCCCAGGCCGCGGAAACGGTTGAGGAGTGATTCGAGGCCCCCCGGCGCGGTCTTCGCCGGGGTCACCCGCAATGCGGCGGGCAACGCCGCGAGACCGGTGTGACCGAACCGGCGCGGCGCGAGGATAGAAAGAGAGCCGGTGGGCTCGATCCGACCGTCGATGTCTTCCACATCGGCGCCCACCCGGGGTGCCGGGTGTGGGTGGGAGTGCACGCGCGGGTGTGCGCGCGACGCCCTGCCGGCCTCTCCGGCATGCCGTGGCGGGCTCAAAGACACCGGCCCGCTCCCCTCCCCCGGCCGCCGGGCCGCAGGAGCGCGGCATCAGCCCGTGCCGGGCTTTCACCTTTTCAGGTTAAGCGGCGTGCGACACCGGCCGATTCGCCCGCCGCGGAACAATGCCGAACGTTATGCAATCGTGTCCGCAGCGCGCTTTCAAGCGATAGGGGAGTGCCGAAGCACAGCGCGGCCCAGGACCGCGAACGGTCCCGGGCCGCCGGAAAATCGCCGCGGGCGGTTACCGGACGGTGACCTCGCCGGCCTCCGCCGTGACCGCCTCGTCCTCGGGAAGGACGGGCGCGAGGGAGAGCTTGCCGCGGTCGTCCACCTTCGTGATCTCGACGAGGATCTTCTGGCCGACGCTCAGCACCTCGTCGACGTCATGGATCCGCTTGCCGCCGACGAGCTTACGCACCTCGGAGATGTGCAGAAGGCCGTCGCGCCCCGGCAGGAGCGAGATGAAGGCGCCGAATGTGGCGATCTTCACGACGGTACCGAGGAACTGCTCCCCCACCTCCGGGTTGGTCGGGTTGGCGATGGCGTTCACCCGGTCACGGGCGGCCTCGGCGGCAGGGCCGTCGGTCGCGCCGATGTATACGGTGCCGTCCTCCTCGATCGAGATATCGGCCCCGGTCTCGTCTTGGATGCCGTTGATCGTCTTGCCCTTCGGGCCGATCAGCTCGCCGATCTTGTCGACGGGGATCTGCACGCTCAACACCCGCGGCGCGGTCGGCGCCATCTCGTCGGGCCGGTCGATGGCCCGGTTCAAAACGTCGAGAATCGTCAGCCTGGCCTCTTTGGCCTGGCCGAGCGCCCCGTCGAGCACGCTGGAGGGGATGCCGTCGAGCTTCGTGTCCAGCTGGATGGCCGTGACGAACTCGCTCGTGCCGGCCACCTTGAAGTCCATGTCGCCCAAGGCGTCTTCGGCACCCAGAATGTCGGTGAGGGTGGCATAGCGCGTCTCACCGTTGACGGTGTCGGAGACGAGGCCCATCGCGATGCCCGCGACCGGTGCGCGCAGCGGCACGCCCGCGTTCAGGAGCGAGAGCGTCGACGCGCAGACGGAGCCCATCGAGGTGGAACCGTTCGAGCCGACCGCCTCGGAGACCTGCCGGAT